>JAFDIC010000087.1 GCA_019308525.1 Deltaproteobacteria bacterium | reverse complement strand
AAAGGACGGAAGGGCGGCATCTTACGAGGATCCCGTAACCTTGAACCATTGCTGTAGGAGCAACATTCTGTTGCGACACAGGGAAGTGACGAGTGAGGAGAGGGGCAGGGGTCGGAGATCAGAGGAAGGCTGTTTTTTCCGCTTTTAGGCGGGACATGGCGCAGCGGTGATTCGGAAACCGGAAACCCGCTGCGATAGAAAGCCGTCTAATCCTGCTGTCGCCTGGCTCCGGCAGATGGTATCGAGGTGAAATCCGTGCCAAAAAGGCTAGAGGTCATAGAGTTTTTCATCCTTCTTCGGAGGTTTTCTTCTCGTCGGCCTGGGTGACTTGTCCTTGAAAGTGAAGGGTTCTTCTTCCTCCAGGAGGTCCCCCATTTCCTCCTCTATCTGCTCCGGGTCCTCTCCCGCCTCCATCCTGTGCAGGGCCTCTTCCATGCCCGGCCCCAGATTCAGGCCCGCCACATCGCTCAGCTTTCGCACCAGGTTTGCCGCCTGCCTGGGGTCGTTTTCATCCATGTGCTCCGCCTCACGGGCAAGCACGTTCATAGCTCGCTCCATTTTGGCCTCGTCCATATCAGGCACGGGCAGCTCGTCATCCTCTCCCCTGTGGGTGGGTGATGAGAACAGGGACATCTTGCGTTCAAGCCTGGGTCTGTTGCACCTGGGGCACCTGGGTCGCTTTTCCGTGTTTATTGTAGAGGAATAGAACTCGAAGATCATGTGACAGGACTTGCAGTAGAACTCATACACCGGCATATTTGAACCCCCCTTGATTCCGAGAATGTATTGGAGAATCAGGCCTGGCATTAATCCAGGTGTCTGTGTGGCTTCGGCACAGCCCACGTTCAACATACCGGTGTAGTGAAATACAAAAAAATGCTGTTCCAGTCAAATGAATTTATAGGGAAGGGATAGTTATGACTTGTTTTTTTTGGGGGGGTTGGTATACTCCGGCAATAAAAATACGCCAGCTTTAGGGGGTCAGGAATCTCCAGGATATGGAAAAAAAGATAGGGGTCTTATCGGATACGCATCTTCACGGGGTATCCAGGGATCTCGTGGATCTCTATGAGAGACATCTCAAGGACGTGGACATGATTATCCATGCGGGGGATTTCGTATCAGAAGAGGTCATTGACTTCTTGAGCAGGAAACCTTTTCACGGTGTTCACGGTAACATGGATCCCCGGGATTTGAAGTTGAGACTGCCGGAGAAGAAGACCATTGAAGTCGGTCCCTTGAAGATAGGTCTGATCCATGGATGGGGGGCGCCGGATGGACTGGAAGACAGGATCAGGGACCAGTTTCAAGACGTGGACGTTATCATTTACGGCCACTCCCACAGGGCGGCGAATCGACTCAAGGAAGGGGTTTTGTTTTTCAATCCCGGTACCGCCCTGGGTTATACCTCATCCGGGATGCACAGCATCGGCATACTGCGATTGGGGGACAGGATTTCCGGTGAGATCATTGACATAGATGCCCTGTAAGAGGAACCGACAAGCCCGAGACTTGTTGGTGGAGTTCGAGGAGAAGGAGAGGAGTGTTTTCGTGTCTGTTGAGGTGAGGGTGTTCGGATGAAAGTTCTTTGGGCGCCATGGAGAATGGAATACATTGATTCGGATACGCGGGAAGGGGGGTGTATCTTTTGCCCCGGCGAGGTCCGAACGGAAGACGAGGAGCGGCTCATCCTCTACGTCGGGCCCAGGACAATGGTGATGATGAACAGGTATCCCTATAATAATGGTCATCTGCTGGTGGCACCTGTCAGGCACTGCCCCGATCTGGAGGAGCTTTCGAGCGAGGAGCTTCTGGACCTGATGAGACTTGTTCGGAAATCCATCAGGGTGCTCAAGGATGTAATGAAGCCTGAAGGTTTCAACGTTGGCCTCAACATAGGCAGAGTGGCAGGGGCCGGTATGGAGAATCACATGCACTACCACATCGTGCCGAGATGGAACGGCGATACCAACATGATGACCGTTGTGGGGGAAGTCAGGGTGATCCCTGAGCACATAAGGGAGACCTACAGGAAGCTCAGGCCATTTTTCTCCGCTTCAGAGAAAGACGAGGGGGGATTCAAGGGCTAGACCAGTGGCTTGCGGGAGGAACGGGGAGAAATATCTGCGAGAGATAACTTTTTCCTAGGAGGAGGGATTTTGATCGTACAGAACCACCAGCCTATGTCTACCACCGTGGTATTTCGTATCAAATTCTTTTCCCACGAGGTAAGAACGCCCACGGTATCACTGTACTATATCGTAACGATTGCCTTTCTTTTCGGGCTGGTTGTCATGGGTATCTACGGAATGATTGAACGCTTCAAACTCAAAAAGCAGATAAAGACGCTGATGGAGACCAATGAAGAAAAGGAAAAGGAACTGAGCTCCTTGAGAAATCTGCCCATCACCTCAGATGAAGTAAGCGCCCCCAAGGAGGCTGACGCCCAATGAAACCCGCGCGGCCCCGCAGACGGAATTTTCCCTTCACCGCAACAGGGTGCGGGGCATGGAAGCGCAATTGCTCCGTGGCCTGCCTGACTTGGGCAGGGCGTGCAGGCCTTTGAGCTGAAGCTTTCGCCATGGCGGGCAAGCCCTTCATCCCTGAAAGTGATTACAGGGTATTGCGGCGAAGGCAAATAAACTCCGGGAGACGAATCATTTCATGTGGAAAGAGATTTGGGAGTGGATCCTTGACCCAAACAACCCCACGCTTCTAGCCAGTATCGCCTTTGCCTTTGTCGTGGGCATCATCGTAGGTCTCCGGATGCGCTCCCGAAAGGGGTCGAGGTTCAAGGCCCTTTCTCCCGGAGAAGACCGCTCCTTCCTGAGGGGTATCCAGTACATCCTCTCCAATGATCACGATCACGCCATCGAGGAGTTCACCAAGTCAGTCCAGGTAAACTCTGATACCGTGGAGACCTACGTGGCCCTCGGCAATCTATACCGATCAAAGGGTGAAATAGACAGGGCAATACGGATCAGGCAGAGCATAATCTTGAGGACCAATATTGACGAGCAAATAAGAATGAGGGCCCTCTTTGACCTGGGGCTGGACTACCGAAAGGGAGGGTTCCTGGACAGGGCACTTGACACCTTCTCCAAGCTGCTGGAAAAGGACCCCGCAGACCTGGAGGCCTTGGAAGAGGTGGAAAAGATCTACGAAGAGCTGAAAGACTGGTCCAATGCCTATGCCACAAGAGAGAAGATAGCAGGCCTGACAAGGGGAGACCATGGCCATATCCTTGCCCATCATCAGGCTGAGCTGGGGAAGGTGTATGCTGAAAAGGGTGATGCTTCAAAAGCCAAGAGGTGTTTTAAGAGGGCCCTGGCCATAGACGAGAGGTGTATAGATGCCTATCTCCATCTGGGGGACCTGTACCTGGGGGAAGGTGACTACGAAGGGGCTATCAACACATGGAAAAAAATAGTGAGAGTGGCCCCCAGGTTTACATTCCTCGCCTACAAGCGTCTTGAAGAGATGTACATGAAAATGAAAGACTTTGGAATGATAGAGGATTTTTTGAGGGAATGTGCAGGGTCAAACTCCGATGCCTTCACTCACATGGCGCTCGCACGGTACCTCTATAACAAGGGGGACCAGGAGGGAGCCATCGGGGAACTGCGGAGCGCCCTGGAACTGGACAGGGATTTCTGGGAGGCCAGGAAATTCATGGTGGAGATACTCCTGGCCATGGGCAGAAGGGAAGATGCCCTGGATGAATGCATGGATATCCTGTCCAGGCTCAAAATGCCCTATCTCAAGTTCCAGTGCACGAACTGCGGTTTCACGCCCGCTGAGCTTCAGTGGCAATGTCCCCAGTGCAGGAAATGGGACTCTATAGAGTTTCATGGAAGGAGAGAAGCAGCAGAGAAAGAGCGAAACAGGACTCGGAGACTCCTCCTCGCGCAATCCGAGGGACAAAAGGGGGCAGTGAGACGGGAATGAACAATCTCACCCCCATGCTCAAGCAATACCTTGGTATCAAGAGCCAGCATCCCGACGCCATCCTCTTTTTTCGCATGGGGGATTTCTACGAGATGTTTTTTGAGGATGCCAAGGTCGCGTCAAGGATACTGGGAATTACGCTCACGTCTCGTGGGACCTATAAGGGGGAAAAGGTACCCATGTGCGGAGTGCCCCATCACGCCTCCAAGAACTATGTGGCGAAGCTTATCGAAAGCGGGTGGAAAGTCGCCATCTGCGAACAGACAGAGGACCCAAAGGCGAGCAAGGGTATAGTCAAGAGGGAAGTGGTAAGGATAGTGACGCCCGGCTCTGCCGCGGATGACAGCGGGTTGGACGGGAAGAGCAATCTCTTCATGGCGGCTGTCTCGGCAAGGGATGCCAAATATGGACTTGCGCACGTAGACGTTTCCACGGGGGAGTTTCGTGTCACCGAGATAAACAACTGGGAAGAACTCTTGGACGAGCTGGGCAGGATCGACCCGGCGGAACTCCTGGTCCCCGGGCAGGAAGACCTGGCTGCCAGGAGGGAGCTCTCCAGGTACAGGCTGGAGTTGCTTGGAAGCGAGATTTTCAACCGGGCCAGGGCGGAACGATTGCTGAGAGAACAACTCAGGGTGAGGTCCCTCGGGGGTTTCGGTATAGAGGGTATGGAGCAGGGAATCGTCGCAGCGGGTGCCATTGTGCACTATCTCCTGGAAACCCACAAGGCCAGCCCTGCCCACATCAGGGATATCACCACTTACCACGTCGGCGACTACATGTTCCTTGATGAGTCTACGATCCAGAACCTGGAACTATTTCACACTATGAGACGGCGCACCTCCAAAGGCTCTTTGTTTCAGATCCTGGACAGGACCGTGACCCCGATGGGCAGCAGGCTCCTGAAGAGGTGGATCGGATACCCCCTGATTGATGTTACCCAGATAAGACGGCGGTTGGCAGCCGTGTCGGATTTCAGGGAGGATCCCATCTTCAGGGAGGAGATAAGGGATCAGCTTGAAGGGGTCTATGACCTGGAGAGACTAAACAGCCGCATATCCATGGGCAGGGCCAACGGCAGGGATCTGATTGCCCTGAAGTCTTCCATCCTTCGGTTGCCTCGAATAAAGGAAAGGCTGGCCGGCTCCGCCTCTGAACTCCTTGCTGACATTTCCCTTCAGATCGATACCCTCCAGGATGTGGCGCAGCTCATTGATCGCTCTATCCGTGAGGATCCTCCCGTATCCATAAAGGAAGGGGGGGTCATCAAGCAAGGATACGACGAGGAATTGGACCAGCTCATCAGCCTCACCAGGGATGGCAAGAAATGGATAAGAGAACTGGAGGCCAAGGAGCAAGGAAGGACTGGAATCCAGAGTCTAAGAATCGGGTACAACAAGGTCTTTGGATACTATATCGAGATATCCAAGGCCAACCTGCACCTCGTGCCCAAGGATTACATCAGGAAGCAGACATTGGTCAACGGGGAGAGGTACGTGACAGAAGCCTTGAAGGAACAGGAAGATGTGCTCCTTGGTGCAGAAGAGAAGATGATGAACAGGGAATATGAACTCTTTGAAGAAATTCGAGAACGCATTGCCAGGGAAAATCAAAGAATCAAGCAGACCGCAAGCTTCATAGGGGAACTGGATGTCCTGGCAGCACTGGCCGATGTCGCCGAAGCCAACAGGTATACGTGCCCCCAGGTCAACGAGGGCGGGGAAATCCACATCCTGGACAGCAGGCATCCCGTGATCGAACAAGTGGTCAAAGAGGAGGACTTTGTACCCAATGATATCCACTTGGATGACAGGGAGCAGCAGATATTGATCATAACGGGCCCCAACATGGCAGGAAAATCCACCGTGCTCAGGCAGACCGCCCTCACCGTGCTCATGGCGCAGATGGGTGGTTTCGTGCCGGCATCCAGCGCGGAAATAGGGATTGTCGACCGCATTTTTACGAGGATCGGGGCATCGGATGACCTGTCAAAGGGGCAGAGTACTTTTATGGTAGAGATGAACGAGACCGCCAATATCTTGAGGCATGCAACACCAAGGAGCCTCGTCATACTGGATGAGATAGGCAGGGGGACGAGCACCTATGATGGGCTGAGTATCGCCTGGGCGGTTGCAGAGGCCCTCCATGACAGGGATGGAAAAGGGGTGAGGACCCTCTTTGCAACCCACTACCATGAGCTGACAGAGTTGGTGACGGCCAAGAAGAGGGTGAAAAACTTCAACATCGCCGTCAAAGAATGGAAAGACCAAATCATTTTCTTGAGGAAGATGGTGGAGGGCGGGACGAGCAGGAGTTACGGTATCCAGGTCGCGCGCATTGCGGGCATCCCCGAGCACGTGATCGAAAGGGCGAAGGAGATCCTGGAGAACCTGGAAGGTGGAGCAGTCGACGAGGCGGGCAGACCCCGTATGGCAAAGTCCAAGGCCAGAAGACAGGGGGAAGGTCCATTACAGCTCAACCTTTTCGGGGGCGGGGACCAGAGACTCAGAAAGATGATCAAGGAGATGGATATATCCAATATGACACCCCTGGAGGCGCTGAACAAATTGAACAGGCTGAAGGAGTACCTGGAGAAAGAGGAAGGATGAGCCCCAGGTGCCCTTGCAGACAGCCAGGTTGTGCGTGGTGAAATAGTAATGAATTTTGATGAATTTTATGCTATATTTTGTTATAGTTCTATGTTGCGAAGTCCAATCGGGAGCAAAATAGTCTGAGTAATATCTAATTTTTGAAAGGGATATGGTGGCGAAAACAGCCAGGTCAATCTCGATAATACTGGTCACACTGGCGATACTTCTCGGCCCAGCAGGATACGAGGTTTCAGGGAAAAGGGCCCCCGGCCCCAGGACTCTCCTCAAGGAGGCTGACGCCTGCCGGGATAGCCTTTATAGATCCAAGAGTAGAATCAAGTACAGGCACAACTGGTTGCGATGCATAGGCCTCTACAAGCGCGTGTATGAATCCTATCCCAAGAGCAACGAGGCGGCCTGGGGCCTGTACAAGTCTGCCAGGATGTATAGAAAGCTCTATGGCTATTCGGGTTTGAGGCAGGACCTGGACAGGGCAATGGACCTCTACCGCAAGGTGGTAGAGATGTACCCCGGGCATCGCCTGGCCGATGACGCACAGTACTGGATCGGAGATATCCTGTACAGAGAGAGGAATGATCCAGCCCGTGCCTATGTTGAGTTCCTGAAAGTGGACATAAAATTTCCCTCCGGGGACATGCGCCCGAGGGCCAAGAAGATGCTGGACAAGCTCTCGGCGATCCTGAGCAAGGAGATAACCCAACAGGGTCCTGCCAAAAAGGTCTCAAGTACCGGTGGGCTGAGCAGGGTCAAAGACATTCGCCACTGGTCCACACCCACCTATACCAGGGTCGTCGTGGACCTGGAAAGGCCCGTGAAATACCGATTCAACCTCCTCAAGGAGGACCCAAGGATCAAGAAGCCCGCAAGGCTCTACGTGGACATAGAAGGCGCTTATGTCAGCTCAGACATAGACAGCACCATACCCATCAAGGACGGGTTGCTCCTGAGGGCGAGGGCAGGACAGTATAACAGGAACAGGGTGAGGGTCGTCCTGGACATAGACAACATAAAGGGCCACAAAATCTTCCACCTCTATGACCCCTTTCGAATCGTGATAGACGTCAAGGGGGCGGAAAGGAAGATCATCAAGGGCAAAACAAAGACGGTGGTCAAGAGGCCTTCCGTCAACAAGGGGATCAGGAGGACCAAGGAGCCCGAGGGGGCAATCTCCCTGGCAAGGCAGTTGGGCCTTAATGTCAGGAGAATCGTGATCGACCCCGGACACGGGGGAAAGGACCCCGGGACTTATTACGGCAAGTTGAGAGAAAAAGATATCGTGTTGAAGCTTGCCATGGCCTTGAGGCCGAGAATAAAAGAACACCTGGGATGCGACGTTGTCCTGACCAGGACGAAAGACGTGTTTATTCCCCTGGAGAAAAGAACGGCCCTTGCCAATGTGAAGAAGGCCGACCTGTTCATCAGCCTCCATGTGAATTCCCACAAACAGTCCTGGGTCAAAGGAATCGAGACCTACTTCCTGAACATGACCACTGATAAGAGGGCGATCATGCTCGCAGCGGCTGAGAATGCCACCTCCGAGAAAAACATAAGCGATCTCCAGGTGATCCTAAGGGATCTTATGTTCAACACCAAGATCAACGAGTCCAGCAGGTTGGCCTACGAGGTCCAGGACGGAATGATTGACAGGCTCATGAAGAAATACAGAAAGGTAAAGAGCCTGGGGGTGAAACAGGCCCCCTTTTACGTGTTGATTGGCGCCGAGATGCCCTCTGTACTCGTGGAGACAGGTTTCATCAGCAACCCCTATGAGCGGAGGCTCCTGCGCAGCAGGGCCTATTTGAACAGCCTGGCCGACGGAATTGTTGCCGGGATAGATGACTACATCAAGAGCATCGAGCTGACTTACAAGGGCGGGTAATATCGCAACAAAATGTTGCTCCTACAGTAATGGTTCGAGGTTCAAAGTTCAAGGTTCGAGGTTCAAGGTTCAAGGTTCGAGGTTCAAGGTTCAAGGTTCAAGGTTCAAGGTTCAAAGTTCAAGGTTCGAGGTTCAAGGTTCAAGGTTACCGGATCGTCGTAAGATGCAACCCTTCCGTCCTTACTGCCTTCTGTTGGCTTCTTTCTTGTCACTCGTAACTCGTCACTTCCTCATGTCGCAACAAAATGTTGCTCCTACAGAGAAGGCGTGGATCGCAACAAAATGTTGCTCCTACAGACTGCTCACTGCTTTCTGCTTGCTTGTTTGCTGCTTTTCACTGTGCCTGCTTCTTCATCTTCAAGTAGGAGTCGATGAACATATCGATGTCTCCGTCCATGACCCTGTCCAGGTCCCCGACCTCCAGGTTGGTCCGGTGGTCCTTGACCATCCTGTAAGGGTTGAACACGTAGGACCTTATCTGGCTTCCCCAGGCAATCTCTCTCTGGTTTTGGTGCAGTTCCTGCTTCTTTTCCTCCAGCTTCCTTCTCTCCAGTTCGTACAGCCGCGCCCTCAATACCTTCAAGGCCATGTCCTTGTTGCGGTGCTGGGATTTTTCATTCTGGCACTGGACCACGATTCCGGTTGGAATGTGGGTGATCCTCACGGCGGAGCTGGTCTTGTTCACGTGCTGCCCCCCGGGACCGCTGGCCCTGTAAGTATCGATACGAATATCCTTTTCCTCTATTTCGATCTTGATATCAGTGTCAACTTCCGGGAAAACAGAGACGGAGGCAAAGGATGTGTGCCTCCTCCCCGTGGCATCGAAGGGGGAGATCCTCACCATGCGGTGTATCCCGTGTTCCGATTTCAGGTACCCGTAAGCATAGGGTCCTGACACGGTAAAGGTGACACTTTTTATGCCCGCTTCATCGCCGGCAAGGTAATCGATGATCCGGGTGGAGAACCCCTTGGATTCGCACCAGCGGAGATACATTCGCAGGAGCATTTCCACCCAGTCCTGGGCCTCTGTACCACCTGCCCCGGCGTTTATGGACACTATGGCATTTCTCCTGTCATCCGGGTCCCCCAGGAGGGAACGAAACTCCAGTTCCTTGACCTCCTTTTCCAACCGGGAAACGTCCCTTTCCACTTCTTCCAGGACCGAGCCGTCTTCCTCCTCGTCTGCCATCTGGGCCAGGATCTCTGCGTCTTCAGTTGCGTGAAAATGATGCTGCCACTGATCAATGACCTCTTTCAAGTGGGCCCTTCTCTGGCTGATCCTGGAGATCTCTTCCTTGTCCTTCTGCCAGAAATCGGGCTGAGCCATTATCTTTTCGAGCTCTTGAAGCTCTTTTTCCTGCCTGTCCAGGTCAAAGATGCCCCCTGAGGTCCTGAAGTTGATCCCTTATGTCCTCTATTCTCGAAATGACTTCCTCGTACATACTTGATCTCCTTTCCGCTGGACACCTGTTGTAGATCTGTCGGAGCGAAGCGACGTGAGAGTTCTTCTGGCTCCTGACTGAATTATGGCTCCTCCATATCGTCTGTTCTTACGGGCTCTAGCCCCTTTCGCGGGTCACCCAAGGCCGGGCCCTTTGAACCAAAATTTTTATTATACCATAGAACTTCCAACAAGCTAATCAATATTGATACAAGTGTAAGCAGGACGAAGATGTCTCCGTACCGGTTGTAAAAGGTCCGGCCATGGCCCGATCTCTTTACTTCAGCCAGTAGAACCGCCTCTTGGAAGAGTCGGCTCTTGGCGTAGATCCTGCCCCTGGCATCTATGAAGGCGCTTATCCCGGTGTTTGCCGCGCGAACCAGAGGCCTGCCGTTCTCCACCGCCCTGAATGCCGCCATGGCGAGGTGCTGAAAGGGTGCACTGGTCCTGCCGAACCATGCGTCGTTAGTCAAGTTCACCAGTATGTCGGCCCCATTGGCAACATGCTCCCTCGCAATCTCAGGGAATATGGCCTCGAAACAAATGAGGATTCCCGGGGAGGCCAGGGTCGCCCTGAAGGGTTCGATACTCCTGCCGGGTGTGAAGTCTCCGGCGGCAGGGACCAGCCGATTGACAAAGGGAAGGAATTTTTTCAGGGGCACATATTCGCCGAAAGGGACCAGGTGGACCTTGTCGTAGTGTAAGATCTTTCCTTCCCGCGGAAGATAATACACCCTGTTGTAATACCTCACTTCTTTCCCCTCTCTTTCATAGGCCGGGCTGCCGAAAATCATATCGCTGTTGAGGGCCCCGGAGACTTCAAAGACAACCTTTGAGAGATCTTGATCTTCCTGGAAAAAGAAGGGGAGCGATGTCTCCGGCCATACCAGGATGTCGGGACCGTAAGAGGCGGCGGAATGGGAGAGCCGCGCATATATATCCATCGTCTTCTCCTGGTAATCTCGATCCCATTTGACGGATTGATCGATATTTCCTTGAACCACGGCGAACTTCAGGGAAGGGCCCCCGTCGTCGGCCGGATACCCCTGGAAGAGACGATAATGACCGTAAAGAAGCACAAGCAGGGCGATGAACAGTAATAGCGGGAAATCCCGTTTCAGCGTAATCCTCCTTGACCGGGATCCCCTGAACAGCATGCCTTGAATGAAAGCGTTCACAGCCACTATCAAAAAGGATACACCGTAGACCCCGACAAGATCGGTTACCTGTATCAGCTCCACAAAATCGTACTGGGAATACCCCAGGAGACACCAGGGGAATCCTGTCAGGAATCTTCCCCTGGCGTATTCCAGAAGCACCCAGATACAGGCTGCCTGGATAACGCCGAGACGACCTTTTTTCAAAAAAACGTAGAAGCAAGAAAAGAGCCCAGGATACAGGGAGAGATACAGGCAGAGCAGTACCATAACGCTACCGCTGACCAGGTAATTCAGTCCCCCGTAATGGCTCATGGCCACAACCACCCAGTAGACCAGGGTCAAATAATGCGCCATCCCGGCCACGAATCCCAGCCGGAATGCCTTGGAAGGAGACGTCCTGTCCACGGCAACAAGGAGGGGGACCAGGGCAAACCATGCCATCCACCCCATGTCTCCAGGGGGGAAGGCGGCTGTCAACAAAAGGCCCGAAAGGACGGCCAAAAGCACCGCTTCTCTGTCATTGAAGTTGAAGGACATGAAGGCCAACATACATCCATAAAGGCTTTATGTCCAGGACAGGATGGGAGCAAGAAAGCCCTTGGGCCGCAAAAAGACTCTCCAGCGTGCCTGTGACCCTGGGGGTAGGCCGGTGGTTCAAGGAGCTGGCTGTTCTTGCCGGACAGGGCTTTGCTTCAGGGTGATGAGGATCTTTTCGATTTTTCTTCGGTCCCCCGACTTGATTGTCATCTCCAGGTCCTGGTAAGTTATTTTTTCCCCAACCCTTGGGATCTTTCCCAGGAGACTGATGATGAAACCACCAACGGATTCATACTCCCCGGGGGGTAATTCTCTGCCCAGGTGTTCCTCCAGCTTTTCGATCTCCAGGCGGGCGTCAACCAGGAGAGTGTTCTCGTCAAGGACGGTCAGCAAGGGTGGCTCCTCGTCGTGTTCATCCATTATCTCTCCCACTATCTCCTCAAGTATGTCTTCGATCGTGATAATTCCAGCCGTACCACCATACTCGTCTGTTACGATGGCCAGGTGCGTCTTTTCCCGCTTGAGGTCCTTGAGTATCTCACTTACCTTTTGATTGCGTGGGACGAAGTAGGGCTTTCTGAGGATATCATTGGGAATCTTGGATTCCGGGGCCTGCCCCCATAACTTGAGGAGGTCCTTGGAGTGAAGTATCCCGATAATTTCGTCTATGCTGTTCTGGTATATGGGGATCCTTGTGTGGCCGCATTCCGTGACCAGCTTGATCACTTCCCCGAGGGTCGCATCTGCCGGGGCCGAGGAGACCTCCGTGCGGGGTATCATGATAGAATGGGCCTCGGTCTCCTTGAGCTCAAGGACACCCTGCACCATCTCGGATTCTTCATCGGAAAGGAGGCCCTTGGCATGGCCTTCGTTCACGAGTTCATGGATCTCTCCAGCTAGGTCCTCAGGCTTGGAGAAAGGGGATCTCTTTCCGAGAAAAGCTCTAAGAATCTTTCTAAGCCCGTGATCCGACTCGTCTTCCAATGATCAAGATGTCCTTTTCAAAGGGTTATGACCTCTCCGAGGCAGATGATCTCATCGGCGCCCTGGAAAAAAGTCTGTGGGCTTTACCCGTTTGCGTGATTTTCCTTTAAAGTATTTTAAATTTTGTATATATACCGTGTCAAGTGCTTAGGAAACAGGGAATCGGGGAGGGAAAATATTTCTTGACTTTGTCCTATTATATGTTCAATATTATCGAAATATAGGTATGGGCACCTGATCGCGGTCAGCTCCCCAGGTGGGCTGAGCGCAAGATGAGGTTGATGATAGCAGCGGAATAGAAGCGGGCATAGCTCAGTTGGTAGAGCACAAGCTTCCCAAGCTTGGGGTCGCGGGTTCGAGACCCGTTGCCCGCTCCAGTTTACGGTTGTTCTAAGGCCTGGTTCCCTTTTTGAGGTCATCAGTCCAGGGGCGGAGGGCTGATGTACTTTGAATTGCGGACGGGATGATAGTTTTCACTGTGGGATTACGACTCTGGCCAGCTAGTAGATCCAGCTGGCGATAACCTAATCCAGTCTGCACACGGAAGCGGGCCTAAAAGCCCGCTTTTTTGTTAGC
>JAFDIC010000608.1 GCA_019308525.1 Deltaproteobacteria bacterium | reverse complement strand
CCGGCAGAGATCGCACGGATGTGGGTGGAAAAGGGAGCCGAAAGGCTTCATATCGTGGACCTCGACGGCGCCCTTGAGGGCAGGCCCTTGAATGAAGATATCATTCGGGACATAGTGGAGTCAGCGGGAGTCCCTGTTCAGCTGGGAGGCGGGGTGAGGGACCTTGAGACCATTGAGGCCTATCTCTCCCTGGGTATCAGCTTCCTTATCCTCGGCACCATGGCTTACAGGGATCCCGATCTTTTCCGCTCCGCCTGTGAGAGGTACCCTGAAAAGATAATCCTTGCAATAGACGCGAGGAACGACGAGGTGGCGATCCAGGGATGGACAGAGCCAACTCCGATGAAACCCCTGGACCTTGCCAAAAATTATGAGCACCTTCCCATTTCAGCCATAATATACACTGACATAGAGAGAGATGGGATGGAGACGGGCCCGAATATAGAGGCAACTCGCAGGCTCGCCGACTCCACGCCCGTACCGCTCATAATCTCAGGAGGCATATCAGGGCTGGAAGACATAAAGAAGGTGTTACCACTTCGGCGTTACGGGGTGATTGGTGTAATAACAGGAAGAGCGCTTTACGAAGGCAAGCTGGGCCTTGAGCAGGCTGTTCGGCTCGCGAAGGATGTGGAAAAGGGGATGTGATAGCCCCTGGCCCAGAGAAAATGCGCATTTTTCGTTTTATTTCTTGACTTTTGTTGCAAGTTTAATATACTAAATGTTTATGCTTTCTTAAGACGACTCCGGGCAAAATGGCACTAGAAAGACAGATTACAGGCGACCTCAAGGAGGCGATGAGGGCAAAGGATGAATTGCGCACCTCCTGCCTCAGGATGCTCAAAACGGCCATAAAAAACAAGCAGGTCGAAAAGGGTGAAAACCTAAGCGACAAGGAAATTCATTCTGTTATATCCTCTTTGGTCAAGAGGGGCAAGCAGTCGGTCGAAGAGTTTAGAAAGGGCGGTCGCGAAGACCTGGCCGACAAAGAAGAAAGGGAACTGAAAATCCTGTATGGCTATCTGCCGGAACAACTGGATCCAGAGGAAATAGAGAAGACCCTGCGGGAAATAATTGCAGAACTCTCTGCTGCCGGCACCAAGGATTTGGGAAGGGTAATGAAGGTTGCCATGACTCGCATGGCAGGAAAGGTCCAGGGCAAAGAAGTCAATCAGATAGCCAGGAAATTGCTGGAACAAGGCCCTGCTTGATCAACTCATACCGCCTTTTTCCCGGGACAGGGCTGACGGCCTTTGGCTCAAATTCTTCAAGGGGTGAGATTGTTGACAATGATCAACCCTTGCTCGAGATTACTGAACTCCTTCTTTCACTGAAGGGGTTTTTTTAATGGCGGCACATTGCCCCGGCTTCTTGGAATGAGGCGCCCTGGAAGAGAATCCGCCTGAAACACAATATGTTGTAATTCTCCTCTAGCTATGATACAAGATATGCTGATTTTCTCTACGCCGAGGCCAGATTCTTCTACCAATATTCTTGTGGGCCATTGCCGAGGATAAGATTTCTTTTGAAGCCATCAGGGTTTGCCGAAGCTATAAGAAGTCAAAGGCGGGATGGCAAAACAAAAAGCTTCAAGTTCAAGGCGCGCGAACCTTGTGTGATGAGGCGTATACAGGAGTACGCCGCAATCACAACGAGATGAAGCGCAACGCAGAAATTGGACTTTTTGCGAAGCCATCAGGGTTTGTATTTGTCTAAAATGGAGACATACCAGTCAGCCAAGGAAGAGATAAGGCGAGCCGTTGATATCGTTGATCTCATCGGGCAGTTTGTCCAGCTAAAAAAGGCGGGGCAAAATTATGTTGGACTTTGCCCTTTTCATTCTGAAAAGGACCCCTCTTTCACAGTCAGCCCTTCAAAGGCCATGTTTCACTGTTTTGGGTGCAAGAAGGGGGGAGACGTCTTTGCCTTCTGGATGGAATATTACAAGATCTCCTTTGTCGAAGCCATGAGAGATCTCGCCGAAAAGTATCACATTGCCCTCCCCAAAGGTTCCGACAGGGGACCGGATCGGGAAAGGGAGGATCTAAAGAGGGAACTGTACAG
>JAFDIC010000086.1:1664-12655 GCA_019308525.1 Deltaproteobacteria bacterium | reverse complement strand
TTCCTTGCCAGAAACCGATGGTTCCTGCTTTGCCCTCCCAGTTTTGGGTTTCCACGGGGCAATCATGGCTATTTCCTGGTGCAATCCACCGAAGTGGTTTGGGCTGAAATCAGGAGCGAGGAAAAAATTTCCCGGCCCTTGTGAGGTTTTTCACAAAAAAGCTTGCAACATGCCTTTTTTTTGTGCTAAAAGTCCTTTCATTCTAACACGGAAACCTGGTCCTCAGGGCCAGGTCAGAGATCATTGGCTCTGCCTTAGGAAATGAAAAGGCTCTAAATCCGAAGCACGAAATCCGAAACAATACTTAATGACCAAAATTCAAATGATCCAAAGAATAGGCGTAGCGATTATGATTTTGTTTTTGTCATTAGGACATTTGATATTTGATTCTGTTTCGAATTTCGAGATTCGGATTTAGGATTTTGCCAACGCGAGAACAACAAATCATGCCCTCTGGGCTTAGAGCAAAACCTGGCCCTTTGGCCCCGGATTTTTACTTGATTCCGGTTCGAGCGGGCTGAAGGCCTTGTTAATTGCATTTTTTCGTGGGGACGGGTGGTCTCTGGGCTCTGATAAAGGCTGAAGCCAAGAAAGTATCAAAAAGGAGGGATACCGACGGTGGAAGAGGAAAGGGAAACAATGGAGGTAGACGTCCTGTTCGTGGGAGGGGGTGTGGCAAGCCTTAGCGGGGCGCTCCACCTATCAAGCCTCATAAAGGATCACAATGAAAGGGTCCAAAAGGGGGGCGAAGGGAAAAAACTGGACGAGGTGATGATAGCCGTGCTGGAAAAGGGCGCATATGTTGGCGCTCATAGTATTTCAGGGGCGGTAATCAATCCAGCCCCCCTTGAGGAACTCATGCCGGATCATATTGAAAAGGGGGTACCCCTGGAGGGGAAGGTAAAAAAGGAAGGGATGTATCTCCTTACCAAGAAGGGAAAGATCAAGTCACCCATTACCCCTCCTTTCTTAAACAATCACGGGAATTACGTTATCTCCCTGTCCCGTTTTAGCGAATGGCTCGGTGAGAGGGTGGAGGAAAATGGGGTAGATATATTCCCCGGGTTTGCCGGCACGGAGGTCATTTATGACGGCGAGCGCGTGATGGGAGTGAGGACAGGAGACAAGGGCATTGACCCTGAAGGCAACAAGAAGGCCAACTTTGAGCCTGGAATAGATCTACACGCGAAGGTGACGGTCTTTGGCGAGGGATCAAGGGGAAGCCTCACCAAGACGCTTATAAACAGGCTGGGCCTTGCCGAGGGGAGAAATCCCCAGAACTTCGTGGTCGGGGTCAAAGAGGTGTGGGAAGTGCCCGAAGGGAGGATGGAGCCAGGGGAGGTGATTCATACCATAGGGTATCCCCATGATAGTCACATTTACGGAGGGGGCTTCATTTACGGGATGAAAGACAACCACATCTCCCTCGGACTAATGACCGGCCTTGACTACCAGGACCCCTATTTGGACCCCCACAGGGAATTCCAGAGATTCAAACAACACCCTTTCGTGGCAGAACTCCTCAGGGACGGAAAGCTGGTACAGTACGGTGCAAAGACAGCCCCGGTAGGCGGTTACTTTTCCATACCGAAACTTTTCTTTGAGGGGGGCCTAATAATCGGTGACTCGGCAAACCTTTTCATAAGCCAGAAACTCAAGGGAGTTCATTCGGCAATGAGGTCCGGGATGCTCGCGGCGAGAACAATTTTTGAGGCCCTCTTGGAAGAGGATTTCTCTGCCGGCCGTTTGGAATCCTACGAAAGGGCCCTGCTTCAAAGTGATGTGGGCAAGGAACTCTACCGCTCAAGGAATTTCCACCAAGTTTTCCAGAAGGGATTGTGGAGCGCAATTTTCAGGGGAGGCATCCAATACCTGTTGGGAGGAAGAATCCTCAAGGCACGACTCGAATCTAAACCGGATTTCGTCCACATGAAAAAGGTAAAGGATTACTACGGGACTGATTCCCCAACGGAAGAGCAAAGGAGAGAGATGAAGTTTGACGGCAAGCTCACCTTTGACAAGGAAACGGATGTCTATTATTCGGGGTCCACTCACGAGGAGCAGCAACCCGCCCATCTCAAGATCACCGACCTGAACATCTGTTACACAAAATGCAGGGAAGAATTTCAAAACCCCTGCCAGAGATTCTGTCCAGCCAATGTATACGAGATTGAGCTGGACGAGGAGACGGGAAAGCCGAGCATGAAGTTGAATTTTTCCAACTGTGTGCATTGCAAGACCTGCGACGTGTTGGACCCATATGAAATCATTACCTGGGTCCCACCGGAAGGGGGCGGTGGGCCAAAATATACGGTGATGTAGCCTGGCTTGACACCCCTGCCAGGCTGCTGCCCAAGGATTGATTGATGACGATAGTCCCTGGTCAAGGTCTTTTGTCGAAAATGTAGGACGATCGGGGGAACCATAAATGGTGGAGGAGGAAGAGAATGGAAAGTCAAGAGACCCAGAGTATTCTTGTGGTAGGCAGCGGGATGAGCGGGCTGACGGCAGCCATAGAAGCCGCGGAGGCCGGTTATGATACCTATATAGTGGAAAGAAATCCCTACCTGGGGGGGAGGGTGGCGCAGCTCCACAATTATTTTCCAAAGTTGTGCCCGCCCTATTGCGGCCTGGAGATCAATTTCCGGCGCATCAAGCAGAACCCTAGGGTGAGGCTATTTACCATGTCCGAGGTCCAGGAGATATCCGGGCAGGAGGGCAACTTTGACGTGACCCTCCGGATAAACCCGAGATATGTCAACGAGAAATGCACGGCTTGTGGTAAGTGTGCCGAAGCCTGTTCAATGGAGATCGAGAACCCATTCAACTATGGCATGGACAAGATCAAGGCGGCCTATCTACCCCATGTCATGGCCTATCCCATGCGCTATGTCCTTGATCCGGCCCTGGTGGCGAGTGGGGAGGCGCAGAAGGTAAAGGAGGCCTGTCCCTACGAAGCCATCGAGCTGGACATGGAGCCCAAGACTGTCACCCTCAAGGTAGGTGCCATCGTGTGGGCCACGGGATGGAGGCCCTATGACGCAACAAAGCTTGATACCTATGGCTTTGACCAGTACCCGGACGTGATTACGAACGTGATGATGGAAAGGCTTGCCTCTTGGACAGGACCCACCCAGGGAAAGATCGTGCGGCCATCCAATGGTGAGGCCCCCAAGAGCGTGGCCTTTGTCCAGTGTGCAGGGTCAAGGGACGAGAACCACCTTCCCTATTGTTCCGGGATATGTTGCCTTGCCTCCATGAAAGAGGCCAAGTACGTCAGGGAACAGTATCCTGACGCAAAGATATACATCTTTTTCATCGACATAAGGGCTACGGACCGACTGGAGGATTTCTACAGGAAGACCAAGGAAGATGAAAACATAGAATTCATAAAGGGCAAAGTTGCCAAGGTAACTGCTGATGAAAAGGGCGACTGCCTTGTGGTTCGCGTGGAAGATACGACTTCCGAGGCCCTGAAGGAGATCCCGGTGGACCTTGTCGTCCTTGCTACAGGCATGCAACCCAACACCTCGGAGACCCCTCTCCCCATTCAGGTCCCCTATGACGATTACGGATTCATAGCCTCTCAACGGGCAGGGGGCGGGATATATGCGGCAGGATGCACAAGGACCCCTGTCGGCGTCCAGGAGTCGGTACAGGACGGAACGGCAGCAGCACTGAAAGCCATTCAATCAATTTCGAGGAGGTAGGCCCCATGGAAAAGAAGGTAGCGGTTTATATATGTACAGGTTGTGGCATAGGTGACGCCCTGGACATTGACCAGCTGAGCAAGGTTGCAACCGAAGAAAAAGGCGTTCCCATTTGCAAGAATCATCCTAACCTATGCTCCAGGGAAGGGGCAGAGATCATCAAGAGGGATATGGAAAAGGAGGGTGTCAACAGCATAGGAATTGCGGCCTGTTCACCAAGGGTGATGTATGATGTGTTCAACTTCGAAAACTGCATAGTGGACAGGATCAACCTCAGGGAGCAGGTAGTGTGGTGTCAAAAGCCCGGGGATGAAGACACCCAGATGATGGCCGAGGACTATCTCAGGATGGGCCTTGCCAAGATAGACTCCATGGAATTGCCCGAACCTTACAAGCCCGAGGAAGAATTCTCAAGAGAGATCCTCGTTGTGGGCGGAGGGTTGACGGGCATGACCTCGGCCCTTGAGGCTGCAAAAGCTGGATACCCTGCAATTCTTGTGGAAAAAGAGCCCCAGTTGGGAGGCTTTCAAAAGGGTGTCGGCATGATAGCCTCTTTTCCTTACAAGGAAATAGGGGAAAACGACATTCAGGAGCTGGTCAGGGCGGTTGAGGAAAATGAAAAGATAAAGGTCTACACGGGCGCAAAGGTAGAGAAGACGTCCGGCGGTCCGGGAATATTTCACGTTACCATAAGCCAGAACGGCTCCAAGGCGGAACACAAGGTAGGGGCCGTCGTGATGGCCGCGGGATGGGAGCCCTATGACCCGAATAAGCTTGATAAGGCGCTTGGTTTCGGGTCATCTCCCAACGTGATCACCAATTCCATGTTTGAGGATTTGGGGGCGGAGGGCAAGATCAAGAGGCCGAGCGATGGGAAAGAAATTGCGCAGGCGGCCTTTCTCCAGTGCGCGGGCCAGAGAGACCCCGAGTACCTGCCCTATTGCTCCACCGTGTGTTGCACGGTGGCCCTGAAGCAGGCCCTTCAGGTCAAACAACAGAATCCGGATTCCACGGTCTATGTTCTTTACAAGGAATTAAGAACGCCTGGGCAGGCCGAAGACCTGTACCGTAAGGCACAGGAGGAAGGGGTGCTCTTCATTCGGTGCCAGTCGCCCCAGGTCAATGCCAAGGGCGACACCTTGACCGTGCAGGGCGTGGATGAACTGCTCGGTGAGGAGGTCCTGCTGGAAGACCTGGACCTGGTGGTCCTGGCTACGGGAATGGTGCCGGTCTCTGCGCTGGGTCCCGACGTGGCTCAAGAGGAGAAAGAGAAGGAAGAAGGGAAGGAAGAGGAGGACCTGGAAGTGCCCCTGGACGTGATAAGACGATCCAACATCCTAAACTTGGAATATCGCCAGGGCCCGGAGATCCCTGCGCTGATGTACGATTTCCCGGATTCACATTTCATATGCTTCCCCTACGAGAGCAGGCGAACCGGTATATACGCGGCAGGTTGCGTGCGTCGGCCCATGGGCAGGGCTGCGGCGACCGAGGACGCAGCAGGTGCGGTGATGAAGGCCATACAATGTATTGAACTCACTTCGAGGGGTGCCGCGGTTCATCCCAGGTCAGGGGACATGACATACCCGGAGTTCGCCATGCAACGCTGCACCCAGTGTAAGCGTTGTACGGTGGAGTGCCCTTTCGGGGCGATAAACGAGGACAAGGAATTCAATCCCCTTCCGGAACCAACAAGGTGCCGGAGGTGCGGTGTGTGCATGGGGGCGTGCCCCGAGAGGATAATCTCTTTTAAGAACTATTCCGTGGCCATGATTGGAAACATGTTGAAAGCCATAGAAGTGCCGGAGGAAGATGAAGAAAAACCCCGGATACTGGTCCTTGCCTGCGAAAACGACGCCTATCCGGCCCTGGATATGGCAGGGCTTAACAGGATGACCTACAACGCTTGGGTGAGGGTAATACCCTTGAGGTGCCTGGGATCCATGAACCTGGTCTGGATAGCCGATTCCCTTTCCAAGGGTATAGACGGCGTCATACTCCTTGGGTGCGAGCACGGCGATGATTACCAGTGTCACTTCATCAAGGGCAGCGAGCTTGCGAGCATCAGGCTGGGGAAGGTGTCTGAGACCCTTGAAAGGCTGGCCCTTGAATCCGAGAGGGTACGCTTTGAGACAGTCTCAATCATAGACTATCACAGGCTGCCGGCAATGCTTGACGAATTCGCAGAGAAGATTGACGAAATAGGGCCCAACCCCTTCAAGGGATGGTAAATAGGTTCGTACTGGCAACGGTTCTTTGCAAAGGTATTCAATTCGGGTCTGGCCTGTTCATGAACCGGCAAAGAAAGAGAGAAGATCAGGAGGAGGGAGAATGAGCGTTAAAATTGATCCTAACCTAATGAAAGACCTTGAGGCCTTCGGGCTAAAGGATGCCAAGAAGTGCTTTCACTGCGGCAACTGCACCGGCACATGCCCCCTTTCCACAGAGGAAACCCCCTTTCCGAGGAAGCTTGTAAAGTATGCACAGATGGGATTGAAGGACAGGATTTTGAAGAGCCCGGAGCCATGGCTCTGCTACTATTGCGGGGACTGCTCTGACAAGTGTCCGAGGGGGGCAGATCCCGGAGAGACCATGATGGTCATGAGACGATACCTTACCTCCCAGTATGACTGGACCGGGTTTTCGAGGAAGTTCTACACGTCCGAGACCTTTGAGATAGTCGCCGTGGCCATTGTGGGAATACTGGTGGGCCTCGCCCTCTGGCTCTTCCATGCATCCAATCCGAACATGGAGCATGCCCATCTAAACTCGGTCTGGCCGGCCCCGGCCATAGAAATAGCAGACCTCATAATGGCGGCAGTACTCTCATTTCTGCTTCTGAGTAACACATGGCGTTGCGTAAAATTTACCATGGGAGATTTACTCACTCAGATACCGATCAAGATCTACCTGAGGAAAGGCTGGGATCTAATAGCCCACTTTCTTACACAGAAACAATTTGGGGAATGCACTGACAGGATGCAGTGGTTCGTTCACTTGCTTATCATGACGGGGTACAGCACCGTTTTCTTGCTGGTAGCCGTCTTTCTGGCGGGCGGGATAGAGCTTGTTGGCCTTGCCTGGGAACCGATCAGGTTTCAACGGGACGTGGTGTATCCTATCCTTCACCCCATGCGTCTGTTTGGATACTATGCCACCTTTGCCATCCTTTACGGAACGACCTACGCCATTATCGGGCGCCTCAAGAAATCCAAGGCACCCTACAAGAATTCCCATGGTACGGACTGGATGTTTCTCATCCTCCTCCAGTTGACCACCCTTACCGGCATTTTTATTCACTTCACGAGGCTCCTGGATTGGCCCATGACGACCTATGTGTTATACGTGATTCACCTGATGTTCGCCGTGCCCATGCTCGTGCTGGAAGTCCCGTTTTCCAAATGGGCCCATCTGGCCTTTAGACCAGTGGTGATATACCTCGCCGGGGTCAAGGAGGAATATTTCAAGGAACAAGAAGAGGCGAGGTAGGCGGTCCCAAGGACTTTTTTGAAGCTATCAAGCTTGGAGTTGTGAGGTATAGGGATGAAGCATGACAAGGCCCCGGAGTGCCCCCACTGTGGGGTAGAAATGAAGAAATGGAGGACACCCCAACTCTCCACCTGGAGCAATCCCTTCCACTGGGTCTGTTTCAATGACGAGTGCCCCTATTTTGTGCGAGGTTGGGATTGGATGATGGAATCTCAAAACGTAAAGGCCTCCTACAGGCACCGGATGGATCCGCAAACAGGGGCGTCAGGGCCTCTCCCGGTGTGGTCCTACAGGGCACACAGGGACCAGATAATAGAGGATTAGCCCGCCAGGCGCGGTGTGCCGTTGACGGGCCGTTACCCAAAGCCTGATCGACAGAGACCACCATAGCAAGTGAGACGGACTCCATGCTCTTTAGCCATGAATAGGGATGGCGAAAAAGGCTTTGAGCAAGAGCCTGTTGAGGTCTGGAAGCAAGGGTGTAAGAATGAAAAAGATTGGCAGAAATGATCCTTGTCCCTGCGGGAGCGGCAAGAAATTCAAGAGATGTCACCAGGGGAAGGAGGATGAACTGGGGTTGGAGGGGCTGGAGGAAGAGGCCCTTCAGGAGATGGGGAAAAAGATAACCGGCCTGCCAGAAGTAAGCTACGGGCGATCCAGGAAAATCGTGGATTCTTTGAATATCAAAGAACTGACGGGCAGTCCTGTCGGGGTAAAGCTGGTGGACCTGAAGCAGTACGCGGAACTTGACCTCTTCGGTGCCACCCACTATAAGGCCCTGGAAGGCAAGAGCGGCGGGGTGTTTATCAATCTCTACAAGACCATGGATGCAGACCCCAAAAACATCTACATCGCTATTTCCAGGGATATCAACGAATCAACGCTGATCCACGAGCTGGCCCATGTCCTGGACTATCTGGGTGGATCCAACCTGGTGCCCGGGACACTGGAGCCCATAGGTTTGGAGCTGGGGATTCCCGTGGAGCACCTGGAGCATCCTGATGAATTCGGGTACTGGCTGTGCTACCTGGAGAAGGAATTCAATGTGGAACTGGATGCAGACGATGCCATCATCGCCTACCTTCACAAGAAGGGACTCCTGATAAAGGGCCGGGAGATCAAAGAGAAAAACGGCCTTGTTCTCCGCACCAAGTCCGACCGTATTTTGAGATTCCTTAGTGAGCAGAGCGAAGAGATCGACTCGATCATCCGTGAAAGGCAAGGCTACATTGGCATTGCCAAGGCGGAAGACTAGTCGAGACCGGCGGAGGCACGGGATTTCTTAATCATTATTGTCTTTTCCCCGAACAAGCTGAACTTGAGCCACCTTGTTGAGAATTGCAGCAAGGAGAGATCGTCCGCTGCCAGCCGTTCCTTCTCTTCTTGGGGTATCTCGAATAGTTCAAAGAACCTGCTCTTGAATATGAATTCCCTGAACTTGTCCAGGTTATAGGAGGCCATAGAGAACATTCGCAATTTACGTTCAATGACTTGGGCAGGCCCCAGGGACCTGGTAGAGGTGACTATCTCCGACCATTCATCGTTCATGGTGTTGTATTCCGAGAGTCCCTGATCAGCCATCCATTGCTCGATGGTCCACTCCCTGTGCTCCTCAAAACCCAGGCAGTGTTCTTCTTTTACCAGGAAGAACTTTACCCTGGTTTCCCTTTCCCTATCCGGCTTCAGGGTCCCCCGTCCAATGGGATAGATACGACAGGCACTGGGACGATCTTCGTACACTGTGCAACCGTCCGGGCTTACGAAGGGGCAAACCTTACCGTCCTCTTCCTTCATCTTGAGCATGACAGTGGGAAACCTGGAACGGCCTTCGATTCTTGTTTCCGTATACTGGTTCAAGAATTCGCCGGAGCTCATTCCCAGGCGCTTCTTTAGGCGCAGTATGTCATAGGGTGTGAGGACCAGGTTGAGCTGCGCACAGCACTTGGTAAAACAGTCGATCTCCTTGTGGCACCTAAACCTGAAGGAATTCCCCTTTAACGGAACAAGCCGCACCCTGCTCTCTTCCCCGTTTCTCCTGCTACTCTGTCCTTTCACCGGATGCCCTGTCCTTCACCCAGAAAAGTTTTTGGCCGAGAATGCCGAATTTCAGCCAATCAAAAGCGAATTTAAGTAGTTCTTCATCGCTTCTCTTTATTTTTTCAACCCGTTCTTTTTCGACTTCAAATCGTCTCAAGAAAGAGCTTCTGAAAACAAATTCCCGGAACTTGTCTATATTGTAAAGGGCCATGAACGTCATTTTGAATACCTGGGGATTGTCTATATCGAGATCCTGAGATTGAAGCGGGACTGTAATTCCAGAGAAAAGTGCGTTCATTCGGTCATAGGGGACCATCCCCTGATCGACCAGCCAGTCCCCGATCCTCCAGGCGTTCTTTTCCCCCAGGCCTTTGCATCGCGACTGGTCTGTGATAAGGCGAAATGTGCCGTCGTCATCCATGTCCAAGGGGTACATTCGGCAGGGCCAGGGCCTGTTCTCATAAATGGAGCAGCCTTCTTCGGTTACGAAGAAGCATCTCTTCCCTTCTTCTTTCATCTTCAGGACCACCAAGGGTATAAGTTTGCCCTTTTTGGGAATGATAATCGTGTAGTTCTCCAGGAATTCATCCGAAGAGATTCCCAAGGCCTGTTTCATGCGCAATACATCGTAGGGGCTGAGGACAATGGTCACATCCTGGCAACACTGGGTATAGCAGGAGATTCCAGGGCCACACTTGAATGTGAAAAGGTGTTCCGGGGTCATTTTCGATTTACCCCTTGCATTTTGTCCTTGCTTGTTTTTTGGGTTCATTGTCGCTTCCTTTCAGCAAGTTGTTGCAATTCGCCCCAGTCTACTCTCGGGCCCTCCGCGGAGGAGGGGCGAAAAGCCACTGAGAACACACAGGTTCTCGGTGACTTGTAGTTATATCCGAGAGGCAATGCGGTTTTTGGGAACCAAGATAGAGGCCGCGAGACAGGATAAACATTTGATTCCCAAGCGCCAAAACCTTTCCGGCCCCCCCAAAAATTTCTTGACTAGGATCACAGTTTGATCTTTATAAGCAAAGCAAAAAGGATGAGGAGGTACCAGCACGTTCATGAAAGAGAGGACTCTAGCTATCATCAAACCGGATGGCATGTCAAGGAATCTTACCGGAAAAGTTATCGAAAGGATAGAGGGAGCGGGAATCAGGATTTGTGCTGCAAAGATCATAAAGATGGACAAGGAGCAGGCAAAGGGCTTTTACCGGGTGCACGAGGGAAAGCCTTTTTTCGAAAGCTTGACGGATTTCATGTCCTCAGGACCATGTATGGTGATGGTTCTTGAGGCGGACAACGTGATCGATAAGTACAGAAAACTGATGGGAGCCACGGACCATAGAAAGGCAGAACAGGGGACCCTCCGCCGGGAATTTGCGACAGATATTGAGAAGAATGTGGTTCACGGCTCAGACTCGGTGGAGAGCGCGAGGTTCGAGATCGGTTATTTTTTCAGTGAACTTGAAATATTTTGACTGAACAACCTTGCTATGCCGCGAAATACCTGGAAATAATCCAGCTCCGCCGCCGCGCCAACAGGTAGACCCGGCGGCGGAGCTGGATTGTGAGTTAGTCATTTCGTCGGTTCCAGGGGCTACACCTCTACCCCCTTTGAGGGGGCGATCAGAGCCTGGGCTTCTCTGAGCGCGGGTCTTTACTTCTTGTCTTCCTTTTTCTCTGTACTCTTGTTCTCTTTTTTCTCTTCTTTCTTGGGTTCCACGCCCTTCTTTTCCTCTTTGAGTTCCTTGATCTCCT
>JAFDIC010000086.1:0-1639 GCA_019308525.1 Deltaproteobacteria bacterium | reverse complement strand
CTCCTCCTTGAGACTTTCTACCTCGCTTTTCAGGGAGTTGGTTTCGGAATCAAAACTCTCAGCGGCCTTCTTATCCCTTATCTCTTCTATGCCCAGGTAGGCAGCAAGGGCTCCACCCAAGATGAGCATAACAGGCACGCCGGCTGCCAAGGCCTTAAGAAAGTATCCCCACCATATGATGATTCCAATGATTCCCAGGACGAGTGCTACAAGACCACCTAACAATGCCATCATGACGAAAAACACCTCCTCTATAGGATATTCCCTTTTTATGCCCGGGTTGTTTCCTGATCTGACAAATAGAAATCGTTGATATCATAAAGAAATGATTTGGGCAATAGATTAATAATTATTCTTGAAAAGTCAAATAGAATTTGCTTTAAATTTGCTATCCGTATTTTTGGATTATCAATATTTCTCTGTATTTGTCTTTGGCCAGCTTCCTTTGGCCCAATGCAGGGGCGGTGGATTAGGCTTCTCTCGGGGGCCGGTGACAAGAACGGCATCCAGGTGCTTGCCCCCAAAAGGCAGGGGAGCAAGCGGGAGTATTTGCCCATGGTATGAGGGTTGGTTGTTTGCTTCCTGTGGAGCAGGGGCGGAAGACTGTATTTCCAAATCATTTTGCCGGCCTTGCGTGAAAATTTTGATTGCAATTCTTGACGGAGATATTATTATTAAAGGATTAAACCAAGCATGTATTCCAGTCCACCCAAGGACGGGAAGGTACCTTCGAAGGGGAGAGTAGAGCAAGGATTTCTTCATAGAACAACATTTGATCTCAGGCATTATCACCTTCATATTCCAGCCAGACCCTGTCAAGGTAAAATAAGTGCATATTTGGGTTCAGGGAATCAAAATCACGGGTAGAGGACCAGAGGGAAGAGAATAAATACCAAAAAAAGAATAGAGTGGTATTTTTCCATTGATTTCCTGAAATTTTGCAGATATATTTAGTGTTTGTCTTTTTGAAGCTTCTGCCAGCGTAGCTCAGATGGTAGAGCAACTGATTTGTAATCAGTGGGTCGGGGGTTCGATTCCCTTCGCTGGCTCCAAGAACAGGGGAGAAAAGGAGAGGTTCCCGAGCGGTCAAAGGGAGCAGACTGTAAATCTGCCGGCTCAGCCTTCGGAGGTTCGAATCCTCCCCTCTCCACCACGTATCCAGCAAAGGCTGAAGTTGCGGCGAACGATCCCCGCGGGATCCCCATATCCATCAATTTGGGGAGGAGGCTTCGCCGTTGGCAGGATCAAGCGGGAATAGCTCAGTTGGCTAGAGCGTCAGCCTTCCAAGCTGAGGGTCGCGGGTTCGAATCCCGTTTCCCGCTCCATTGATGGAAAGCAGCCCAGGGGTTGCCCTGGTATTAGTCAAGCCTTTTAGGCCCTGCCCACGTAGCTCAGTAGGTAGAGCACATCCTTGGTAAGGATGAGGTTCACCGGTTCGATTCCGGTCGTGGGCTCCAGTTGATACCTCTGAGGGAATGGGGTACTTGGATGGTGGGAGTTAATTTCGTCGTTGAAACTCTGAGGTTTTCAAGGAGGTAAGTGATGTCGAAGAAGAAGTTTGAGAGGAAGAAGCCGCATGTGAATGTAGGTACTATAGGGCATATAGATCATGGTAAGACGACGTTGACTGCGGCTATTA
>JAFDIC010000607.1 GCA_019308525.1 Deltaproteobacteria bacterium | reverse complement strand
GTTTCGCGACTTGTCAGTGGGGGAAACCCCTGGCCCCGAGCGATAGCGAGGGGAACAGCGGGAGGGGGCAGAACTCCCCCGCAGATAAGTCGCAGAAAAGACCAGCCCGGGAGGTTCGGAACGCAAGAAAAGGCATCATCACCCCCGTTCGTCCATCACCGAGTTCTCTGAATCGCTTTTCAAACGGCTAAAATGTTACCGCAAATTGAGTTTGGGTTATCTTCTTCCATAAAGGGGAAAATGATGACAACCCTCTATGTCTTGACAGGCAGAGACGAGCGGTTAACCTTTGACTTGAAAAAGGGAAAGGTCTTTATTGGCCGGTCATCGGACAACGACATTCAGCTCAAGGACAAGTACGTCTCCCGAAAGCACTTCATGATAAAGAGGCGTGGGGAAAGATATTTCGTAAGGGATCTGCAAAGCAAGAACGGTACATTCATTAATGGCAAAGAGATCGAGCCGGACAAATTCTACGAGACAAGAGAGGGCCAGACCATCGTGGTCGGGATGAGTGTAATATGTCTGGGAAAGGGGAGTTCCGAGGACGTATTTACGTTCCTGGATTCCATGACGCGGCCAAAGGAAGGCGACAGTAGCGGTACCCTGATCCTCAAAGAACGCATAATGACTCCCCAAAAGAATATGGAACTCATTAAGAAGGTATCGGATATCCTCATGGAGTCCTCCAGCATAAAGGAGATCTCGGAGACGATTCTGAAGTACATCCTGGAACTTTTCAAGAGGATCGACAGGGCAAGTATCATCCTCCTTGACCGTGAGACCGGAAAGGTCTCCAAGGTGATGTCCAAGTTCAGGAAGGGCCTGGCAAAAGAAGACAAGAATTTCAACATAAAGGTCGTAGGGAAGGTTATCAAGCGCTGTGAACCCATGATGCTGCTGGACACCCGCGGTGAAAGCGGTGAGCTCCAGGATACCCTCAAGCAGGAAGGTATCAAATCGGTTTTGTGCGTTCCCCTGGTGAGTCGATCCAAGACCATAGGGGCGATATACGTGGATTCCATGAGACACCCCTTCAGCTTTCGCAAGGACGATCTCAACCTTTTCACTTCATTGAGCGGGAGAGCTGCTTTTGCCCTGGAAATGCTTAATGAGCGAGCAAGGCAACAGGGTGATCAGGCATAAATTGGTGCCTGATTGCGAGTCGGGGGCCGATTCACGGGAGTTGTCCGGGATCTCCGGTGGCAGTACCTCCTCAAGCCCGAATCAAAGCAGAGGACGCCAGGAACTATGCCGATCATAAGGATAGGAGAGGAGATCTTTGAAGACTATCCCACCTTTGTGCGGGGCATCGTCATCGCAAGGAACGTCAACAACGCGGGACACAGCCCTCAACTGGAGGCACTGGTGGCCGAGGCGATTGAGAAGGCCTCAAGCAACGCCGTGGACGTAAAGACAGACCCCAGAACAGTCCCTTGGCTGGAGGCCCACCGTACGTTCGGGTCCAATCCCAATAAATTCCCGCCAGCCCACTGCGCACTCCAAAAGCGCATCAAGAAGCCCGGGACAAGGCTTCCCTTCATAAGCAAGGTTGTCACTATTATGAATCTGAATTCGATCCGTGATGTCATACCCGTGGGAGGAGATGATCTTGACCGGGCCGGTGAGCGCCTGGAACTCCGCTATGCAAAAGGGGATGAAACCTTTACGCCCCTCGGTCAGCCTGAAATCCTCGAACACCCCGAACCCGGAGAGGTCATCTACGTGGCCGCTGACACCGGCGACATCATGTGCAGGCGATGGAACTGGAGGAACGGCCACAACACCCGAATTACCGAGGAGACCAAGACCGTGGTCATGAATATCGACGGCCTTGGAGAGGACAGCGAGACCAGGGCCATAGCGACGAGAGATCGGGTGGCAAAGATGTTCCAAGATTTCTGCGACGCGGAAGTGATTGTGACGCTCCTTTCCTCCTCCCGGAACACCTATTGTTGATTACAATGATATTTTGGGAGTTTTTTAAGGCGGTATGCTGACCGAAGGTGATAGGGATAAGGGGAAGTTTTACAAAAGTGTTGTTTTGATTCTGTGTGTTTTTCAT
>JAFDIC010000606.1 GCA_019308525.1 Deltaproteobacteria bacterium | reverse complement strand
AACGCATGCGGCTCTCGAGACTCCCGCCGTATTCGTCCTGCCGCCGATTGGTTCGCGCAGAAAGGAACTGGGCGAGGAGATACCCCGTTCCGCCATGGATCTCCACACCGTCAAAGCCTGCCTGCTTCACCCTTTTTGCGGCATCCCCAAAGGCCCTGAGGATAGTTGCGATTTCCTCCCTGCTCATCTCCTTCGGAACCACGTCTCCGGTCTTTACAGGAGATGGCGCCATCCTCTCGGGCCCAAAGGCGTATCGCCCCGCATGATTGATCTGACAAAAGGCCAGGGCACCCTCTCCCTGGATCGCCTCTGCAAGGCGCGAAAGGCCAGAAATGTAGCGGTCATGGTCGGCCCTCGCCATAAACGGGGAACCCAAGCCCGATGGGTCCACCCCCACATTTTCCACCACCACCATGGAGGCCCCGGAGGCGCCCATCTCCCGGTAATGATCCACCATCAGGTCACTCACCGTTCCATCAGGCTGCGCATAGCCCACAAACAGGGGTGTCATGGTGATCCTGTTTTTCAAGCGGAGACCCTTGATCTCAAAAGGACTCGACAAAAGTGTCCAATGATTCATCGTTTACCTCCCCTAACCCCAACAGCATTCATTCCTCAAGTTTTTCTGCAGTTCAAAATAGCCTCTATGTTCTTTTCCGCCCATACATCCACCCTGTGTTCCTTTTCAACATAGCTGATGAGCCTGTCAGACAAACAACGCCTTGCTCCTAGGGCTTGGACGATTCTCTCTCCTGCATCCCTTGCCTTCATGGGATTGACATAGATGACACCGTCTTCGGCGCCAAACCTATTCTGCTTGAGCACTCTTGAAGCACCGCAGGTTCCAAGTACAAGTATCCCACGCTGATCAGGCTCCTTGTATTTTTGTGAAAGGATATATTCGAGGGCCACCAGGTTCATGCCGTCTTCCAGGGGTGTAACCAGCATCGCGTCCACCTGTTCCATGAATCTATAATTCTGGGGAACAGAAATACCACTGTTTATATGGACGATCGGTTCGCCCCCGACTTTGCGGTTGATCTTGAAAACCTCTTCTTCCAGTATACGATGAAGTTTTTGATAGTTGGGATTTTCCATTCGGCTGGGCGCCGTTATCTGATAAAATCTTGCAGCTTTGCCTTCTCTTGCCAGCCTGTTAAGGGCATGATAAAAAATGCCGAGCCTCTCGACCAAACCCTTGGTGTAATCACATCTTTCAAGTCCTCCGAAGATATATTTGCCTGCCTCTTTATCATGTTTGATCTTTTCATAAAGGTCCTCCTTCCCTATCTTATAGTTCAATCTTTTTTTGCCAGAGAGCTCGGAAAGGATCCTATCCACATCCAGGCCAATAGGAAATGCTCCAATAGTGGTCAGATGATCCTGACATAGGATTTCGTAGAATTGATCTTGTACCCGTATCTTGACGGGGAACCATTCCTCGAGGGCTTCCAGGTAATGGTCGCAGTATTCTTTGGTATGGAAACCGATGAAATCGTTGTAAAGCATACCCCATGTCAGTTTTTGCAAGGCGGTTTCAATGCTTTCGCCAAAGGGATCGTAGGCCTGGGCCTTGACCCTCGCCCTCTTGTCCTCCCGGATAAGCCCCTGGATCTCGTGGATATTGAAGAATGGTGTATGAATAAATTGTCCCATTCTGATTCGCTGTCTTTCCTCCTCTGATATCCCATCTTCATCCAGCAAGGTCTTGTGCACCTCTGAGATCCGCATTAAATGGTAATCCTGACTCCAAACCACGATCTGACCTCTTTTCCCCTGAAAGGCCTTGCCTTTATGGATTTCGTCAACAATGGTATTGGCAAACGTGACGCCGCTGCTTATGTACATAACAAAATCATTTTTTTCAAAATAGGGCTTGGGGAATGCCACGGCCTTCTTGTAGAAGAGGGGGGATCGGGTCAAATGCATAAGAGGCCAGAGAAAGCCATTTGCAAACCGATTGTAATAGCTATGCATATGCCTTGTATCGAAGAATACGAACCTCATATAGAAATCATAATCTTTATATCTGAAACGCATTCTGGCATCGGAGTCGATCTCTATCAGAGGAAAGTGG
>JAFDIC010000605.1 GCA_019308525.1 Deltaproteobacteria bacterium | reverse complement strand
GTTGTCAGTTATCAGTAGACGGCACGGCAAAATCTCGGCAGCCGCAGGCTTTAGCCTGCGTTGCCCAGTGTGGAGGCCAGGTTATGCGGTTGTCATCGGGAGTAATTTTCGGGCATGACACCAGCAGCTGCGTACTGAAACCGTGGGAGCGGCATCTTGCCGCGAGACAAAACGGGCAGCGTGCCCCCTGGCTGTAACCGACATCGTCCTGGGCGAATGATCTGGATCTTTTGATTAATAATGATCGACAGTGTAATAGGGGTGCTTCTAATGAGCAGGAGAGGCCGAAAGTGGAGAGAGACTGATCGAGTGCAGAAAGCAGCGTTGCTGGCTTTGCTGCTGGTGGCGGCGTGGAGTTGGCCTGGCCTCATCGGGGCGGAAGAGTTCCGGGTCAATACAGGGGCTGAACTGGTCACGGCGTTAGCTGAGGCAGACAACAATGGCGAGAATGATGTAATTGTCCTGGCGGCCGGAACTTACTCGGGAAACTTTGAGTATGTGCCCAGAGATGGACTGGCAGTCAGACTCCACGGTGAGCAGGGGACAAAGTCTGCAGACGTTATTCTGGATGGAGGTGGCTCTGGGACAGTTGTTGCTTTGCGGCCCTCCACAGTGGGGGGGACAGTGCGACTGGAAAATCTTACAATCCAGGGTGGTGCATATGCTGGACTGTCTATTGGTTATGCCGAGGGAAATATCGTGGTTTTCCTGACACATGTGGTTGTGCAGGACAATCTGAGCGGGGGCCACGGGGGTGGTATCCTGATACGACCTTATGGCAATGGCACCGTGAAAGTGGAGATTCAGGATTCGGTGATTCGGCGCAACAGGGCTTCAAATCGTGGAGGAGGGATCTATGCAAGTGCGAGATTTGGAAACCGATCAGTTAACCTCCTGCTGGTAAATGTGCTGGTCTACGGCAACCAGGCCGAATGGAGTGGGGGAGGCCTGCAGCTTTCTGCCAGCGAGGTTGGGGACGACAATGAACTGAGAGCAGTAGTGATACACAGCACCATCACCGGCAACGTCTGTGACACTAGCCGGGCAGGCTTTGAAAAAGGAGGTGGCATCCGGGTCTGGGCAAACGACGGCACTGGAGCGCAGGCAACCCTTGATCTGTATAATACTATCTTATACGGCAATCATGCTGTGGGAGGAGATGAGGACCAGGATCTCTACATCTTTGAGAAATCGCCGGGAGAGGCCGTGGTTAACGTCTACTCCAGTGATGTGGGTGTGGCAACGTTGGGTGGCGGCCTGCCGACCTACAATGAGACTGAGGTGATCAGCACTGAGCCGGCCTTTTTCGACATTGCCGCCGACAACTATCATCTCATGGTCTCGTCGCTTTGCAGAGATGCCGGGACCGTTGCCATACCTGACCCACCGGGACTGCCTCAGCACGACTTTGATGGCCAGCGGCGGCTGATAGGAAGAGCTCCGGATATGGGGGCAGACGAGTACACCGTGGTTGGCGTCCACATTCCGCTGCTGCTCTATGATTAACAAACAGGGTCAGGCATTTTGCTCTTATTGAGAACTCCCGGATTTGTCACGACTAACGTGAGTCTTGCGAAAACGTGTTACACATAAGTTGGTGAGACACCCAGAGCACAACAGGTTTTGCACATTTATATAACCGATGAAGTGCGGGTTCTGCGAACATTCAATTAATTAACAAAAGTTGGCAGCTAACTGGGTTTGTTGGGTTTTGAAAAAACACGTACATGGCTTGGAAGAGAGTGCCAGGGAAGTCGCTCTAATGATGCGCTTGAACAAGTACAGCAAATCTCTTGGCTGTAGGAGCGCTTCTCTAAGCGCGATCCAATAACAGTCCTCTACAGTCTGCTATTTGCAACCATTCCGTTGTGAGTTATCAGTCATTGGTTGACGGCACGGCAAAATGTCGGTAGCCGCAGGCTTCAGACTGCATTGGCCCTGATGTTATCCGAAAAAAATGACAACAAAGGCCAAGAGCAGCTCCAACCCTATGTCCACAGATCCGTGGGGGGGTCTCCGTACCCACCTATATTCATCCTTGCACCATGAAGCATGTACCATGTACCATTACACACGCGCAG
>JAFDIC010000604.1 GCA_019308525.1 Deltaproteobacteria bacterium | reverse complement strand
CTGTCTTGACCGGCCCAAAGTGATCCGTAGTAATAATCCTGACCGAGTCCTCGAATTCCCAGAAGGTAACACCCCCTCTTTTGCCCAGGGGCCTGAAGACTCTGTCCCTTTCTTCCGCTATCCTTGATGGATCGAGGGGCATAGGATTCTTAATTTTTTTGGCATATTCAGCGGCCTGTTTGCCTGCGGCATAGCCTCCCGCCACACACATATGAAGGCACCCCATCTGGTCGGAGCTGTCACCGGCTGCAAAGATCCCAGGGACGTTTGAAGCGCATTCTTCATTTATCTTGATGCCGCTACCACATACCTCCGAAGGCCGAGCCTGCATGGGTTCCGAAACTGTCATCTCTATCATGGTCCCCTCCAGGTCGTAGCCCTTCTTTATGAAAAAATCCGGGAGCGTGTCTTTATCATATCCCAGGGTCGCAAAAAGGGTTTTACGATCCTTTCTGCTCAGATGACGGCAGTCCATGTATATGGGCCCCCGCCCTTCCTTGAGTTCCTGGTACGTCGCCCACACCACGAAATTCCGCGGCGCCTTTTCACCCATAGGATGATAGCGCTCAAGGTACCTCTCTTCCAGGGAGTTTATCAGGTGAGACCCCATGCCCAGGAAGGCATTGAAACCGGGGGCGCTGAAACCCTTTGGGACTATGGTCATGCGGATGTATTCCATGTTTGCCATCTCCACCCCCGCATCAAAGGCCGCCCTGTGGAGATCGCCCGTGCAAGCAGGGCAATACCATAGATTGAAAGGGTTGCCTGTCTGGGCCTTGAACATGCGGTTCGTATTGCCCGTGGAGATTATGATGGCCTTTGTACTCACCTGGTAGAAGTCCCCGGTGCGCATGTCAAAGCCGGTAAAACCCGCCAGGGCACCGTCATGTAAGAACAGGTTTGTCACCTGGACCCTCCCGAGGACCTTGCAGCCGAGTCTCCTGACCTCCTTTGCCATCTTGGGCTTGAGCCTCTTGCCATTGAAGTTTATGGCATAGGGCCCCGGCATCCCAAGGGCCTGGGTTCTGTGAAATCTGCCCGTGTTGGGGTCTCTCAGCGCCACCCCTATCCTCTCTATCCGCTCAATAGCCGCCCTGTGCTCGTCGCAGTAAACGGATTCCTGTATCTTGAGGTTCGATGCTCCTCTTGACACCTTCGCGACCCAGCCCAGGTATGCTTCCCGTGTGTCCCAGGGTTCACCTGTCTCGAGATAGGCGTGAAAGTGGTCAATACCCCCTGCAATGGCGCCGCTCCTTTCAATATTTGCCTTATCAACAACGAGGACATTGAGTCCCCTTTCTGCTGCCGCCATGGCAGAGTTGAGACCCGCTGTCCCACCGCCTATGATAGCAATATCTGCCTCGATTTTGTAGAATTCACCCATTATGTCCTCCCTTTAGTGCGGCCCTTTGAAAGAGCCGGCTTCAATGAATGAGCTGAACCCTATTCCCCTGTCCCTAGTCATACTGACAACATTATCAAGGGAAATCGGATCTCAATGGCACCCGTTGGGCAATCCTGCCTGCACGCCCCGCAGTGCCAGCACTCATCAGGGTATCGGACCTCGGCTTCATCCTCTGTCATGTAGATCACGTCCAGGGGACAGTGCTTATCACAGACTCCACACATATTGCACTTTTCCCTATCAATGACTGGTGGCACACTCTACCTCCCTTCCAAGGTGAACAGTCCACAGGGTGTTGATGCCCCGCATACCCGGAATGTTGTCCCTTTAGCCCTTTTCCATCAGGCTCTTGAGCCTGTCGCCAACCTCGATCAGGTGATTCTCCATTATGGTACGAGCCCTTGCCTTCTGTTTCCCGACTATCGCCTCCATTAATTCCTCGTGGTACCGAATGGAATTCTGAGATCTCAATACGCTTTCAGTGTAAGAGGCGGACTGATGTTGCCCCCTCGTCTGAGGCGTCAACCGACTAAGGAGTGCTTGTACCGCCGCTACGATAGCGCCTACCACAATGATGAATACGTGGTTGCCAGAGGCCTCCGCGAGGACGTTGTGAAACTGGATGTTTTCCATGACGGAAACCTCGTTCCTCTCGATTTTCTCTCGTGCCCTGGCGATA
>JAFDIC010000603.1 GCA_019308525.1 Deltaproteobacteria bacterium | reverse complement strand
TCCCTGGGCTTCTGACGATGAATGTAGATGCAAATATTCGTATCCAACAGATAGCGTGTGGGCATCACAATCCCTCGCGATGCTGTGGCGGCATATCCTGACGGCCTTCCGGAAGAAAATCCTCTGGAAGCTTAGTCAACAGCTCAAAAGCCCGAGTCAATCCTTTGGAAGGTTCACGAAGCACTATTTCATCGCCGCGGTGGAAGATTTCCAGCTCCTTGCTCCTGACGGAGAATTCCTTTGGTAACCTGACCGCCTGACTATTACCTGACCTAAAAACTCGAGTGGTCGCCACAATAGCCTCCTTTCTTTGCGCAAAAGCTTGCTCTCTTTCGGGCTCACACCCACTCCTTCTGTATACACGTACAAGTATATACTTGCAAAAACTATTGTCAAGGTCAATCTAAATATTGCAGTACCAATCTTCTGACATTTCCACCATTGGCGAGCAACGGGATTCTTTATCCGATGCTCGGATACCACATCCGGCATGGTCTATTAGAAGGCCCACCACCAAGCAGAAACTCCCTTTTCGTCACTCAAACGCTATTCAATTGGCAAAGAACAAGTTGTCTTGCTGAAACTGTCTTCATATTCCCAGGGATAGAACCTGTGGCCCTGTCCTCCTTGGTCACAAAGAAAGCCCTCCTGCTCGTGCAGGAGAGCCCTTGACCCGCTCATATACCTTTGCTACTCTGTTTATGAGCGGCCGAAAGACCCGCACCCAGAGAAGCCGAGCGCTCAGACCCAAATCTTTGCCGCTTGGCTTCTCATTTTTGTCTCAAGCTGTTTTCTTCCCCTTTCTTTCTCCCCCTCATTTAAGCAAGGATCGCGAAAGAATCCCACATGGTACCCCCTCGGCCACCCCCCCGGTTACCGCAGGACCGGGGGTGGCCGGCGCTCCCATGGGGAATTTTTCGTCTTTTGCCTCGGACCAACCCTCCATTTTCAACGCTATGACTCTGTCCTGACCATCACCTTCACTTAACCCGAGTTTGCCAAATCATTTTGTAAGTTATTGAAACTATTATATGTCAAAAATCTATGGTCACTACTGATTTGAAATATGATGTAATATCAGATGGTTATAAGGGGCCTTATTCTTTTGCATCTTATCGGTACTACATTTGTTTTTATCATCAAGCCCCAATGAAATCAATGTGTTACAGTGGCAGTGACCCACATAAATAGCTCTTTCCCGGGCTTTTTCAAAAATTTTGGCAAACTTTGGCTGGGTGTCAGGAGTCCCCTGGATATGTAGGTCGTCCATGGATGGGGATCGCAACCGGGAGGTTGTACAACGGGGAAAAGGGAATCGTAACTGAAAGTTGCCAGAGGGAGAGGGGAATCGCAACTACAAGTTGCTCCTACAAGGGAGAAACGGTGATCGTAACTGAAAGTTGCGCCTACACAGAGGCGGAGGGGCATTCCCCTTGCTTGGGCAGTAGACTATCAAGCCTCGCCCGGTCTTTATCTTCTATCACAACATCCTATTGGGCAGGAAAAGCACGATCTGCGGGAAAATCATCAACACAATGATACACACGAGCATGGCCACCCAAAAGGGAAGGATTCCGCGAAAGATCGTGTACATGGGCACATCTTTGGCGACCCCGCTCAGGACAAAGACATTGACACCCACGGGAGGAGTAATGAGGCTCATTTCCATGGTCAGGGTAATTATTATCCCGAACCAAATGGGATCAAACCCCAACCGGACGATAATGGGATAGACAATGGGGACTGCCAGGACCATGATGGAGAGGCCCTCCATGAAACAGCCCAGGATCATAAATGCCAGCACGATGAGGGAGACCACGAAGTACCGGCTCAATCCCAGGCCGACAACCATGGTGGCAAGCCGATCAGGGATCTGGCTCAGGGTTATGAAGTACTGGAAGATCATGGCTCCTATCAGAATACCGAAGATCATGGCAGTGGAGCCGGAGGCTTCTTTCAAGGATTCGAGAAGGGTCTTCCAGTTCATCCGTCTTTTCAGGATTGTCACGAGAAATGCGCCGAATGCGCCGGCACCCGCCGCCTCGGTTGGTGTGAGCCACCCCGTATAGAGACCTCCCATCACCAATA
>JAFDIC010000602.1 GCA_019308525.1 Deltaproteobacteria bacterium | reverse complement strand
CCAGGGCCCTGGAAGTGGTCATGAACAGGATCGCGGTAGCCCCGTCATTCAGGCCCGGCGCATTACCTGCCGTCACCCCCTTGCAGCCATAGATACCCGGAAGTTTCCCCAGTTTTTCCAGGGTGGTATCAGGCCTGTACTGCTCATCAATGTCAAGCTTGATGGGATCACCCCTTTTCTGGGGAATGTCGAGTACCATCATCTCCTCCTTGAACTTGCCTGCCTCCCATGCCTTTCCGTAGTTCTGATGGCTTCTCAGGGCCCACTCGTCCTGCTCTTGCCTCGCGATACCGTATTCCGTGGCCACGTTGTCCGTGTCAACAGAGACTGGGTTGAAATCCTTGTATCCAAGGGCAAACAAGGGATCTTCCATCTTGACGTCACCGATACGAAACCCCTGGTATCGAAGCCCTCGCACTATCAGTGGTTCCTGGCTGAAAGAGGTAGCCCCTCCACCTATTGCAGAGCGGATTTCCCCGGCCACCATGGCCCTGCAACCCAGGTGGATTGCGGAGGTCGCAGATACGCATGCCTTGTCTATGGCAACCGAAGGTGTCTCTGCCGGCAGGCCCGCCTTTATCAACGTCTGCCGGGCAGCGACAGGGGTATACACGTCTTTGCATACAGAAGTATCACCCACCCCCCAGAATACTTCGTCAACCTCTTTCCCGGGGAGATTTACCCTGGACAGGACCTCCCTCATGGGCAGGGCGCCGAGATCGAAATAATCATATTCCCTCAGGGCCCCGCAATAGCGTCCAAACGGCGTCCTGACCGCGCTGACAATGACAATGTCCCTGTACATCATAACTTTCCCCTTTCCATGAAAAAATATCGTGTTATCCTGACATATTCCAATACCTGTTAGGACCATCCGCTGGTTGCTTCTATCCAGCTACGGAGCTACCAACCTTCACAGGGGAATATTCCCGTGCTTCCTGTACTGCCGGGGGGGTTCTGCCTTGGTCTCGAGGATTTTCAGGGTTGCTACGAGGATCTTTCGCGTATCCTTTGGATGAATAACGCCATCGATCACGGACCTGGAGGCCGAATGATACGGGGTCAGGTAAAGGTCCCGGTATTCCTTTACCTTCTTCTCCAGAAAAGCCTTTGGATCCTCTGCCTCCGCCAGTTCCCTCCGGTACAGGATTTTCACGGAAGGCTCCGCCCCTACCATCTGCATCTCCGCCGAAGGCCAGGCAAAGACCTGATCAAACCCGATCTGATGAACTCCCATGGCAGGTATCGATCCGCCGTACATCTTCCTTAGTATCATGGAAATCTTGGGGACCGTAGCCTCCGTCCATGCGTACAGCATCTTTGCGCCGTGCCGTATGATGCCCCCGTGTTCCTGCCGAACCCCTGGGAGGAACCCGGGGACATCGACCATGGTGATCAAGGGAATGTTAAAGGCATCACAGGCGCGTATAAAGCGGGCTCCCTTGTCAGAGGAATCGATGTCCAAACACCCGCCGAGGAAGCGGGGATTGTTCCCCACAAAGCCTACCACCCTTCCTCCCAACCGGCCGAAGCCTACTACCAGGTTTTGAGCGAATCTCGGATGAATTTCGAAGAAGTCCCCGTGATCGACCACCTTCTTGATAACTTCTCTCATGTCATAGGTCTTGCTTTGCTGGATTGGGACTATATCCGTGAGCTCCGGGATCTCCCTGTCTTCCGGGTCACCTGATTCGATCCTCTTTGGTTTTTCCAAATTGTTCTGTGGCAAGAACCCCAGGAGACGCTTTGTGAGGTCGAGACATTCCCTGTCATCCTTGGCCATCAAGTGGGTCACTCCCGACTTAGTGCTGTGGACCCTCGCACCACCAAGTTCTTCGAAGGATACCTCCTCGCGGGTTACTTCCTTTATCACGGCAGGGCCCGTAATAAAGGCATGGGCCGTCCCTTCCACCTGTACGATGAAATCGCACAGGGCCGCGGAATACACTGCCCCACCAGTGCAATCTCCCATTATGGCGGCGATCTGTGGAACTATCCCTGAATTGAGGGCGGTCTGGTAGAACTGTCCCGTAACACCATAGACATTATCCATACCCTCCTGAATCCGCGCGCCGGCCCCATCATTAAGGCAG
>JAFDIC010000085.1 GCA_019308525.1 Deltaproteobacteria bacterium | reverse complement strand
ACCTGGTTAACTGGTTCAACATCAGAAATGGGGTCGCGTTCAATTCCGTGTCTACTAAGGCTGCCTTCTGGAATGACCTTGTAACGCCGCAAGATGATTTCACCGGTAACGGAGCCCAGGGGCGGTATCTCTACCGCTTCACCCAGAATACCAAGTTTTTCCTGGGTGGCAAGTATACTGATCGTCATTTCGATGGGCCAACTGAGAACTACAAGGTTTATGACGGACTTGCAGGTTATGAACACTTCTTCTCGCCTTACTTCTCCCTGTCTTTGGCCGGAGGGTATTTTGTCCTGAAACGAGTCACATCCGACGATAGGGATGGATATACTTATGATGTTTCCCTCAAGAAGCGTTTTAGGAGGGGCAGTGTTTCAATAAACAGTAGCAGCGGATGGGATGAGATCTATCTCGCAACAGAAGATAGAGGGCTGGTTCGGTACTGGAGCGGTAACCTGGCAGCAGAATATCAGATCATGGAACAGGTCAATATTTATGCCGAGGGATCTTACAGGCTGAACAAAGATCTCACTGCCCGCAGGTGGGAGACGCTCAGAGGATTGGGTGGCATAAGGGTTACCTTTCTTCGCCGCTTTTCCTTCTCAATGGACTATATCTATGCGGAAAACGATGATGATATTGATACTGACGACTACAGGAACAACAGAGTCGTGGCTACCCTCACAATAAGCAGGCCATTCAGGCTGTAAACTGCAAAGGTCTCCGCGAATAATAGAATCCCGCTTGGATCGAAAAGCAAGAAAACCATGGCAAACTCTGAAATCCAAAAATACGTAGACGTGGCATTGCGACGGAAGTACTGGATCGTGATCCCCTTTCTGCTCGTGCTTCTCGGTGGACTGACCTATGCCCTCGTGGCCCCGAGGATCTATGAGGCCCAAACCCTGATACTTGTCCAGCCGCAGAGGGTCCCGGAAGATTTCGTAAAGCCCATTGTTTCAATAGGGATTGAAGCCAGGCTCCCCACGATCACCCAGCAGGTGACCAGTCGAACAAACCTGGAAAAACTTATTTCACAGTACAATTTGTTTGATTTCAAGACCGGTGCTGTTATCGACGAAAAGGTGCTGCTGTTTAGAAAAAGGATCACGATTGAAGTCAGCCGGGGACGCGGGAGGGGTACAGAGGCCAATGCCTTCACAATCAGGGTCAGGTACGAAGACCCAAAAAAGGCCATGCTTGTCACCAATGCCCTGGCTTCCAACTTCATCCTGGAAAACCTGAAAATCAGGGAGGCTCAAGCAATGGGGACTTCCGCCTTCCTGGCCGATGAGCTCAGGTCCATTCAGAGAAAAATAAAAAAAAAAGAGGAAGATCTGAAGCTTTACAGAGAGAAGTATATGGGCGGATTGCCCGAGCAGCTTGAGACCAATCTGAAAATACTGGAAAGGCTCCAGGCCCAGCTTGACCAGTTGCAGACCACCCTGGCAAATGCCGAAGACAGGAGACTTATCCTTCAAAGGGAAGCCCAGAGGCAGGAAGAGGGCTTGGTTCTTGCAGGGCCTACTCTGGCCGGGGGCGGAGGAGTCTCGGATCTTGCAAGATTGAAGGCTGAACTGGCATCCTTGGAGGCCAAGTATACCAACAAGCACCCGGATGTGATCAGATTGAAGGAAATGATCGCCCGGTTGGAGAAGAGGCAATCAGGAGTTAAAGATGAAACCTCAAACACTACGAGTGTGCCGGAGAGCTCCATTGCCTCGCGGGAAGTACGGCAGCAGATATCCGAGCTTGAGGTGGAAATCCGGTTACGCAAGCAGGAAATACAAAACACAAAGGCACAAGTAAAATGGTACCAGAAAAAAGTGGAGGAAACCCCGAAGAGAGAGCAAGAGTTGCTGACCCTGACGCGCGATTACGAAAACCTCAAGGAACTTTACAAGTCCCTGTTGAATCGAAAACTGGAAGCTGAAATAGCGGTAAGCATGGAGAGCAAGCAGCAGGGCGAGCAATTCAGGGTCTTGGATCCCGCAAAGGAGCCTCTCAATCCCGTTTCACCAAAAATGAAGAAAGTTCTACTTTTGACCCTGGTTCTTGCAATCGGATTGGGTTGCGGCCTGGCATATGCAGTGGAAATGATGGACACGTCCTTCAGGACACCCGAAGAGGTGGAAAAAGAACTGGAAATCCCTGTCCTGGTAAGCATGCCCATCTGGTACACAAAGGGCGAAATGAGAAGGCAAAAGGCCGTTGGAATCCTGAAGGCGACCTCTGTGGCTGTAGGATTCATTGCAGGTGCTGTGGCTATTGTTTCTGCAACCAGAGGCCTGGATAGTGTCATTGCCTTTGTAAAGAGATTCCTGGACATAACGTAGAGCAGGGAAGTGTATACGGAGTTTTACAACCTCAGGGAAAAGCCTTTTGATCTTACCCCGTCTCCCCGGTTCCTCTATCAGGGCGAGGCCCATAGAGAGGCACTCGCTCTTCTCAAGTACGGTGTGCTGGAGCGAAAAGGCTTTATTCTTTTGACAGGTGACGTGGGAACAGGCAAAACGACCGTGGTGAAAGCGCTCCTGGCAAGTCTCGGCCACGGGATACGGTGTGTTTATATTTCAAACCCCCCGCTGACAAAAGGGGACCTGTTTAGCTACCTTGCCTCCGCGGCTTTCAAGAAAAGGGTCCGCTACAGTTCCAAGGCAGCATTTATTCTGGACTTCGAGGCGTTTCTCAGGGAACGCTTGAGGTCCAAGGAAGTGTTTCTTCTGATAATTGATGAAGCCCAGCACCTGTCTTTCCAGCTACTCGAAGAAATACGGCTCATTTCCAACATGGAGATAAGCGAAGAGAGGCTTGTAAATGTTTTCTTGATAGGCCAGCCGGAGCTTATTGATAAGTTGAAAGATCCCAGGTGCAGGTCTTTGCTCCAGCGGATAAGCGTGCGTCATCACATCCATCCCCTCAACCTCGAAGAAACAAGGGAATATATCGCTACCCGATTGAAGGTGGCCGGAGTAGAAAACCCCCAGAGAATCTTTTCAAAAGATGTTATTGATACCATACACAGGTTCTCTCTGGGCTACCCAAGAATAATAAATGTCCTGGCAGACAATGCCTTACTCTTGGGTTATTCGAGAGGAAAGAAGAAAATTACCTCATCTATGGTCAGAGAGTCTTACAAGGACATGAGACTCGAGGGCGCCCCGTTCAAGGAAGGGCATGTTGAGGAAGAAAAACCTGAGACGCTAAAGGCCCAGGAAGGACAAAGGAGAGGAACCTGGAAATGGGTCGCAGTTGCACTTGCTATTGGATTGCTTTTTGGCTTGTGGTTGATCAAAGAGAAAGAGGGTAGCCTCTTTCAATTGTCGGATCATCTGCCCGCCAGGATTATCTCATTACTTAATCTTGGGGATGAAAAGCGGGTTGATAACCCGCCGGAGAGCCGCCTTGGAAAAGGTGCCGTTGCAAACGCAAAGATCACGCCAAAGATGGAGATGCCAGCCAAAGCCCCCCGAAAAATAGATGAGCCCCCTGTGTCCCCTGAGCCACACAAAGCGGGAGAAGACAAGAGCAAGAGTGACGTTGCGAGCGAAAAGAATCCCATCGAATCCAGCAAGTATATCATCGTAAAGGAGGGGGATACCTTGCTTGAGCTGGCAGCCCAGATTTACGGTAGGGCCGATGAGGAAATCCTTGGCCTTCTTAAGCAACACAACCCCCATATTGATGACCTTGATCTGATCAAAGTGGGTGAAAAGGTAATATTTCCTCCCCTGCGCCCGCACAATCAGGGGAAGATCTATACTGTGCATGTCGCATCATTTAAGCCGTTCAAAAAGGCCAGGGAGCTGTTTCAAGAATTGACGGAACAGGGATATGTGGCATATATCATTCCCGCGCACAACCCGGAGCAGGGAAGAGTTTTCAGGGTGACTCTGGGAAGCTTCGATAGTTGGAGCAAGGGGAATGCTTTTGCAGCCTCAATCCTGAGGCGAGGGATTTCTAATTACGCACAAACAATTGAACTGGAGGCCAAGTGAGCGACGACTTCGGCGTCTTGATCCACAGTTTCCTGTCTATGTGTCGTGCGTAGTATAGTGTTATTGCTGTAAGATTGAGGAAATCGTAAAAAATCGAATTTGGGATGGCAACGTAGAAAGCTTCAAGTAGTATTCAAGTTGAACTTGCGAAATCCCGCTTACGGGAGCCCGCAAATCTCGTGTGATCCCCGCTCAAAGATGCGGGATCTTCGAGAGGCGCATTTTTAGGGTACCCCGCGATCACAACGAGATGAAGCGCAACGCAGATCCTTAGATCCCGCTCTGAGGGGAATTGGACTTTTTGCGAAGCCATCAAAATTGATTCGTTCGCAAAAACCCTCAAGCACTGATGCTTTCGGAAAGGCTTCAGACCTGCCTGCGGCAGGCAGGTGCAAGGCGCGCAAATCTTTAGGAATGAGGCGTACTTAGCGTACGCCGCAGTGACTAAAGATGCAGCGCAACGCCGCAGATGAGCTTTTGCGGAAGCATCAAAATTGAAACGAAGAGAGTCTTTAGAATGGGCAAAATCAGCGATGCTTTTGAGAGACGCAAAAGGGAAGGACCCCTAAGGCCAGAGCCCCTGTACGGTACGAGCCAGGGTACACAGGTGATTGAAGACAAGGAGGTTATCGCCGCAGAGGATTTTTGTGTGACTCATATGTGCAGTCCGAAAGTGGTGGTTCTTTCATCTCCTCACTCCGTGGATGCTGAAATGTTCCGCCTTCTCAGGGCCCAGATCCTCTATGCCAGGCGCCCCGTCCGCATGAGGACTATTATGATAACCAGTGCTCTGCCAGGAGAGGGAAAGTCTTACGTTGCCTCCAATTTGGCGGTGAGCCTGGCCCTGGGTATGGGCAAACACGTATTGGCAATTGACGGCGATTTGAGGATGGCAAACTTACATGAACTCTTGGGGGTGCCAAACAAGAAAGGCGTTTATGAATACCTGAAGGGAAAGGGCCTGCTCCAGGATATGATCTCGAGGACAGAAATTGAGAATCTTTCCATCCTGCCTGCCGGCAATGTCCCTCCAGATACTGCGGAACACTTCACCTCCGAAAGGATAGAAGAGTTTTTGAAGGAAGTAGACAGCCATTTTCAAGGGCAGTACCTGCTGCTGGACTCCCCTCCGGTTCACATAACCTCTGAAACAAGAATGATCGCCGAGCATGTGGATGCGATAGTCTTTGTGGTAAGGGCACAGAAATCACCCCGAGAAGAGATCAAGAAATGTATAGAATCATTGGGTAAGGACAAGATTCTCGGGGTTGTATTCAACGGGTATTCCCAGGTTCGAAAGAAGTATTACCGGAAATACTATGAAGGGAGTTATAAGAAGAAAAGAATCGGGACAGGAGGAGACCTCACGACTTCCGCCCTCCCGGACCATCATCCATAGACACTGTGGACGAAACCCATTATCTTGGCTAAGGCCCTCTTTAGGCAAAAAAGGATAAATTGAAAAAAACACCCCCAGTCCTGGGGCTTTTTCTCATTCTTTTCTTATCATCGGCCGCTCCCCATGCCCTGGCGGGCAAGATAATCCTTGACGCGGACGATCAGTTTGATTTTGCCCTCCAGGCAATGGAGAAGGGCGAGTACATGAGGGCGGTAGTGGAGCTTGAGCGGTTCATCCATTTCTTTCCCCAGGACCAAAAGGTGCTTAGAGCCCGCTACCTCATTGGATTATGCTACGTGGGCGCAAAAAAGTATACCCTTGCGAGAGAGGCGCTGCTCGGGGTTTATGAGGATCATGGCAGAGACGAGCTTGGTGGAAGGGCCTTGCTCCTGGTAGGGGAGACCTATTACTTGCAGGGCATCCTGGGGGAAGCGGAGCACTACTTCAGGAGGGTCATTGAAGGGTATCCCTCCCCCGATCTGAGAGACTCTGCTTACTACAGGTTGGGATGGGTACGCTTGAAGTCTGGCAGATGGACCGAGGCCTCAGGAGCCTTTGAGAAGGTGGGAAAAGAAAGCCCCCTTTACTCCAGCGCCAGGGAGCTGGCCGAGCAAAGCCCGAAGGGAGAGGAGTTGGTCCAAAAGAGCCCGACCAGGGCCGGTATTCTGGCCGCCGTTCTGCCGGGTCTCGGTCACGTTTACTGCAATCGCTACAAGGATGGCCTGGTTGCCTTCCTTCTCAACGGCCTCTTTATCTGGGCCTCCCTGGAGGCCTTCAACGAGGACCTGGATGTGGCGGGAGGAATACTTCTGGCCCTTGAACTGGGTTGGTATTCAGGCAACATTTACAGCGCGGTCAACAGCGCCCACAAATATAACCGCAAGGTCCGGGATGACTTTCGAAAAGGCTTTACCGACAAGTTCAGCATCAACCTCATGAAGACCTCAAGAGGATCCTTCGGCCTGGGCATCTCCTATCGTTTTTGATTCACCCAGAGATCCCAAGTTCTTCCTGTAGCAACTCAATTTGCATTAAGAAAATATATTTGGTAAAGTGCCGAGTAGATGCCCGGATTGCAATTACAAGGCTTTTTCAGGACGACCCTGTGGTGCAGAATAGCCTACCCGGGCCCAAGAATCGCCGTGATATTCGCTGCACTTTTCGTTCCACGCACGCGTCCCGTTCCCGGTGGGATTGACAGGAACCGCCAACTGCTTGAGCGCCTGCCAAGAGGAAACATGAGCAAATGGTAAAGCCTTCCTGCTACCGATCGAGGCTCCAAACACTGAGGGGAAAGCTGGCTCAGATGCCCTGCGATACCCTGTGGATCAGCCAGCCGGAAAACAGACGATACCTTTCCGGGTTCAAGGCCGAGGACAGCCAAATCAACGAATCATCAGGGTCCCTTCTAATCAGTGGTTCAAGGCATGTGCTGGTCACCGACACAAGGTACACCCTTGAGGCCCAAAGGGAGGCCACGGATTTCCAGGTGGTGACCATAAGAAGGGGGCTTCCTGAAAGTCTCCCGGAGGCAATCCAGAATCTGGGCACTGAGGTATTGGGATTCGAAGAAAATCACGTAACATGGGGGCTGCACAGAAATCTTTACAGGAAATTCAGGCGCTTATCCAAGCCCGTCCGTCTCGTTCCCATCAGCGGTGTTGTGGAAGAGATGAGAGAGGTAAAGGACCCCCGGGAAATCGCCGCCATGAGAAAGTCTGCTTCCCTGATGAGCGAGATCTTGAACGAGGTTATCAAGGGCATACGGCCCGGCCAGAGGGAAAGGGACGTTGCCTACCGGATAGAATGCCTCGCCAGGGAGGCAGGGGCGGACGGCCTGGCATTTCCTTCCATCGTGGCATCCGGACCCAATGGCGCCCTGCCTCACGCGGTCCCATCCAATAGAAGGCTCCGCCCGAAAGAACCCATTATCATCGACGTGGGGCTCAAGATCAATGGCTACTGTTGCGATATGACACGTACCGTCTTCCTGGACACCCCGAGGAAGAAATTCCGAGAGATCTATCGTATAGTTCGTCAGGCCCAGCTTTCCGCTCTCGCGGTCATTCGCCCGGGCGTGCAGAGCACCCATCCCGATTCAGTGGCCAGGGATATCATAAGAGATGCGGGATACGGGGATTTTTTCGGGCACTCCCTGGGCCATGGTGTAGGTTTGGCAACCCATGAAGGCCCGCGCCTGGCCCCTGAAAAACCCGTGATGCTGAAGCAAGGCATGGTGGTGACGGTAGAGCCTGGAATTTACATCCCGGGGCTGGGGGGGGTGAGGCTGGAAGAGATGGTTGTGGTGGGCAAAAGGGGGCCAAGGATACTCACGCTAAACGACCATTTTTATGATTTTTGACCTGCGGTCGACCAACAAGTTGCCGGGGCGTGTTTTATGGATTCCAGTCAAAACGAGACATACCTCCTGGTGGACCAATTCATCCAGTACTTGAAGCTGGAAAGGGGGCTCTCCGAAAACACGGTCATCTCTTACAGCCGGGACCTCCTGCGGTTCTGCCGATACCTGGAAGAGCGCAAATTATCTCCCCTCAGGGTGAAGCAGGAAGATGTGATGGACTACGTCTCTTCGCTCAAAGGCGCGCTGTCCACGAGGAGCATTGCCCGAAACCTTTCCGCGATAAGAATGTTCTTTCGGTTTCTCGTGTACGAAAGGAAGGTGAATACCAACCCGGCAAGGCTCCTGGGCACCCCCAAGATCCCCCGCAATCTTCCCGCCACATTGACCCGGGATGAAGTGGACCTCCTCTTGTCCCAGCCTGATTGCACCACCCCCATCGGCCAGAGGGACAGGGCCATGCTCGAGATCCTGTATGCCAGTGGTGTCAGGGTCTCGGAACTGGTAGACATGAAGTTCGCCAATGTGAATCTGGAGGGCGGTTTTATCCGCACTGTGGGGAAGGGCGCAAAGGAAAGACTGGTCCCCATCGGCCAAAAGGCAATCAAGGCCCTGATGTCTTATCTGGAGGAGGGGCGCAGGGCACTTTTGAGAAAACCTTCCCCTTACCTTTTCCTCACCACCAGGGGCAAACCCATGACCCGGCAGGGATTCTGGAAAATAATCCGGTACTACGGTATTAAGGGCGGATTAAAAAAACCCATCACCCCCCATGGAGTGAGACACTCCTTTGCCACCCATCTCTTGGAGGGGGGCGCGGACTTGAGGTCGGTCCAGATAATGCTGGGGCATGCCGACATATCCACGACCCAGATATACACCCATGTCACCCGCGATAGACTAAAGGAGGTCCACGAAAGGTATCACCCCAGGCCTTAACCAATTAGTGCTCTTGGGCAGATGATGGGAAATGTCATTCACATAACGAGGAAGAACGCCTCCGACCCCTGTAACCTGATCACCTCTCGCCCATGGGAGTTCCGCCGCTCCGGCTGGGAGAGCGGGTGCTTTGTCCAAATGTTGAGGACAGAATCATTGAAATGGGAAGACCACCTTTCAAGTCAGCGTGGACCGGGGCCTCTCAGGACCCTCAGTCACCTGCCCCCCCATTACATCCTCAAGGGAGGAGTGGGGCACACGGTGAGAAACCTCTACCTCCACAGGCACCATGAGCCCACGATGAGGGATATCTACTATCTGGCCGGCCTGATTGATTGCATGATAAACCAGGTAAACCCCGTTCTGAGGACTCCCAGTATCCAAGAACTTTACAGCAAGGTGACGACGCTCCAGACCCTCCTTTCTGTCAAATGGCAGGGTCCTCTGGACCATGTCTTGTGCCCGATTGACAGACACCTCTTCAATGATCTGCGGTATAGACAAGCAATATCCAGGGCCAAGACCATGAAAGACCTCTACAGGGAAATAAGGGAAGGGACTGGCAGGATGTTTGACATCCTCTCCCATGAATACGTCTTTTATACTCCGGGCATGGTTCATGAATAGCAACTCCCAAGAGTATGAGAGAATCGCTCGCGACAGGGACCGGTTGAAGCTGATTCTCGAAAGGAAAGAGGCGGAATTGAAAGAGCTCCAAACAAAAAGCCTCTTTCTGGATGCCCTTTATGAGAGTAGCGGCGAAGAGATTCTCGTCATTGACCCGGAGTTTACGATAAGAGGAGCTAACAGGACTTTTCTGAACAGGTATGGGCTGAGCAAGGAGGCGGCGGTCGGGAAGAAATGTTATGAGGTAAAGGAACGTTCTGCTAACCCTTGTGTCGTCAACGACAGGTTCTGCCCCCTGGTTGTTGCCAGGAAGATGGGTAAGAAGGTTGAAATCACCCGCTCCCGAAGGGTACCCGGCGGTGAAAAGAGACACCTGATCCAGATCATGTACCCCATAAGGACCGGGGGAAATGTCTTTGAATACTTCCTGGAGATTTCAAGAGATGTAACGGATTACAAGAGACTGGCAAAAGAATTCAGGGCATCGGAGAAGAGATTCAGGGCAATCCTGGATACTGCGACTGATGCAATAGTGGTGATTGACGACGCGCGTCGTATCGCCCTCTTTAACAACGGGGCAGAGAAGATATTCGGATACGGGAGAGAAGAGGTCATTGGCGCGAAATTGGATCTCCTTATTCCGCCGCAAGCCGGGGATCAATATGAATTCCTGAGGAGTTTCCTTGACAAGAAAATCTCCCAGGCGCCGGGAAGAACCCTGCACCTGGAAGCTGCGCGGAAAGGTGACGGGCCCTTTCCGGCCGAGGTCAGCATCTCCTCTCTGGAGATGGCCGGTTTCGGGAACTTTACCTTTATCATAAGGGACGTCTCTGACCAACGTCGGCTGGAGAAAAAGTTGCTCCAGGCCGAACGCCTGGCCGCGGTGGGGGACTCTGCGGCTCACGTGGTCCACGAGCTGAAGAATCCCCTCATGATTATTGGAGGGTTTTCAAGGCACATAAAGAATTCCCTCAGGGATGAAAAAGACCTGGAAAAGATGGAGATGATACTGGATGAAGTGAGGCGCCTGGAAAAGCTCGTGGCTGACCTTGGAGAGTTTACCAGGCAATACCGCCTCTCAAAGAAGAGGGTCAATATCAATGGGCTGATGAGGGACGTACTCAGCATCATGTCGGGTTTGCACCCCGGGGGAAAATACGAGATCCAAGAGTCATTTGATCCAGAGATAGATCTAGTAAGCTGCGACCCTGACAGGATAAAGCAGGTCTTGATGAATATTATCAGCAACGCCTTCGAGGCAATGGCAAAGGGTGGTGTCCTGAGCGCATACACGAAAAAAAAGCCCAGGGGCGTAGAGATCGGGGTCAGCGATACGGGCAGGGGAATGAGCGCGCAGGAGCTGAAACATATTTTCGAGCCCTTCTATACAACCCGGAAAAAGGGCTCCGGCCTGGGTCTTTCCATCTCATACAAGATCATAGAGGCCCACGGAGGGGAAATAAGCGCACTCAGCTTTCCCGGCAGGGGGACCACGTTCATCATTCACTTGCCCGGCTCTTGACCCTTTCCTGCCGGTTCTCCTTTCTTTGTCCTGTTGATATGGATTACTGATAGTTCTCCAGCCCGTCCCGCGTTAAGACTGTTTTTTGTGCTAATATAATCACCGAGTTACATAAATTGAAATGCGGGCCTCAACAATCAATTTTTCATTGACTTGAGGCTCAGACATAATTATATTGAAAAGGTTGGCGCGGGGTGGAGCAGTCAGGTAGCTCGTCGGGCTCATAACCCGAAGGTCGGTGGTTCGAATCCGCCCCCCGCTACCAATGATTTCAAGGACTTACATCATTTCGGTGTAGGTCC
>JAFDIC010000084.1 GCA_019308525.1 Deltaproteobacteria bacterium | reverse complement strand
TACCATTGGCCTTTTATCTGGCCTCCAAAGAGCTACGGCGGTGCAGAAATTCTTGTCCCCATGACCGGTGAAGAACCCCAATGCGGGGTCCCACCTGCCAGTGCTGATCCCTACATGGATTTCTTCTTCCAGCTTGATCATCTGAACTGGCGAAATCTGGTGGATCCGCCAGAGAATTTTCCGCTTCCTCCACCTCCTGAAATGTGGATTGGGTACAGAACAAACCCCCTCATGTCCTTGGGGAAAAAGCAACTGGTTGCACAAGCACTGAAGAACATACCCTTTGTCGTCACCATTTCTTACACCCTTGACGAAGTGACGGAGTTTGCCGACATCGTTTTGCCGGAAGAGGTTGAGCTGGAGAGGTACGTGCTTTATTACAAAACAAGAAGTGTGTGCCAGAGGAAATATTACCAGTTGATGCTCCAGCAACCGGTAATCGAAAAGATACATGATACATGGAACGCCAATGACATTTTCATCGAACTTTCTAACAGGATGGGTTTTCTGGACAGGTTCAACAGGGTGATGAATATTCTCCTCGACTTGAAAGAACCTTACACCCTGGAAACGGACAGGAAGTATACCTGGAAGGAAATCGTGGACAAGCAGTGCAGGTCCTATACGAGCGGCGCCTATGATCTGGAATGGTTCAAGAGAAATGGCGGTCTTGTCAGGCCCGTCAGTGTGGAGGACCAGTACGATATCCACAGGGAAATGAATGGAAAAAAGTTGAGATATCCGGTTCCATATATGGAAGACGTGAAAAAAGCCGGTGAAGAGCTGGAACATAACTTGAAAAAGGTCGGAATCAGTTGGTGGCCAACCGATGTGTATGTTCCGTTGCCAACATACTTTGCGCAAAAGATTGAGGAGATTCCACCTGAATATGATTTCTATGTCACCAATTGCCGGCTTGCCACTTTCGGCTGGGGGAACAATGTTGATAACCCGTGGATGAATGAGATTTCTGAACACATAAGAGGTGCAAACAGGATTGTGATGAATGCCGATGCAGCTAAAGATAGGGGAATCAAGGAGGGGGATGAGATCTGGATAGAATCCCCATTTGGAAGAGTAAGGCAAAAGGTGTGTCTGATACAAGGGATCCGGCCCGATGTCGTGCTGATTCCCGGCCAATTCGGTCATTGGGCAATGCCGGGGGCCAGGGAAAAGGGCAGAGTTTCAATCTCTGATCTCTTGCCGGTCGAGTACAAGTGGACAGACAGGGTGACAGGTACACAGCAGGGTCAGCTGGTGAAAGCCAAAGTTTACAAGGCGCAGAGCTGAGGACAGGGAAGGTAACGATGAGGTACGGGATGGTCATAGACCTCAAGAAATGCATTGGCTGTCATACTTGCACGGTTGCCTGCAAGGCTGAGAACTATACGGGGCCCGGTATATTCTGGAATATTGTAAAAGACCAGGAATCAGGCAGGTATCCCCTGGTAAGGAGGTTTTTCCTGCCTCTTCCATGCATGCAATGCGAAGAGCCAGCCTGCGTAAATGTATGTCCAACAGGGGCGAGCTATAAGCGCGGCGATGGAATCATATCAATCGATCCGGATAAGTGTGCGGGCTGCGGTTGCTGTGTCGAAAGCTGTCCCTATGGAAGGAGATACTTAAACAAGGAACGAGTCGGATACTATGGGAAATACGAAATTCCCAGCGAACTGATAGGATACAGCAGACACAATACTGGCGTGGCAGAGAAATGCACTTTCTGTCTGCATTTGCTGGAAGAGGGCAAAGAGCCGGCCTGTGTCAAGGTTTGTCCAGGAAAGGCCAGGTACCTTGGCGATCTTGAAGACCCGCATAGTGAGGTTTCAGAACTGATAGCATCAAGAAAAGGGTTTCAACTTCTAAAAGAGCTTGGGACAAAACCATCGGTATTCTATCTACCTGCGTAAGGCGCGGAATTCATGTATTTGGAAAAGCAAGGGACATTCGGCTGGCTATTATCCGTTGAAGCATTCCTGTCAGGCGCCGGAGGAGGGTCGTTCTTGTTTGGCTTTTTTTACAGTCTCTTGGGCAAGTATGAGGAAATAGCAAAGACAGGAATGCTTGTCGGCATTTCTCTTGTCATTATTGGCGCTGTTCTTCTATATATCGAACTGGGGAACAAGAAAAGATTCTACAGGGTTGTTGTGAATCCATCGTCATGGGTGGCGAGAGGTGCATGGTTCATTACCATATTCAGCGTCTTTGCAGTGATATATCTGTATTCGGTGTACAGGGATTATTCAAATATTGATTCAATCGCGGTAAAGACGACCGGTTTGATTGCCGCAGTATTTGCCATATTTGTAATGTCTTACTCCGGCTTTCTCCTGGCTGCCGCAAAACGCATCCCTTTATGGAACGTCTCGGGCTTACCGATGCTCTTCTTTTTTTCGAGTTTATGCACGGGAAATGCCGTTATTCTTGTAATTTCGGCCTCACTTGACACACCAATGACCGGGGCGCCTCGCCTAATGGTGTTTACACAGGTGATTATCATCTTTTTGCAAATGATCGCATTAGGAACGTTCCTGGGTACCGCTTCTTATGGAGGAACTACAGTATCAGAATCAGTTCATCTTCTCATAAGGGATCCCCTGTTTGTCACTCTTGCCATTGTTCTTGGACTCCTAATTCCCCTTGGACTGCTGGCTTATCAAGCACTGATGAATAGTGCTTCTATACTTATAGTTCCGGCCGGAATTCTTTTGCTCGTAGGGGGACACTATTTGAGGCATGGGATACTGCGTGCGGGAATACGTTTGCCCGTTTCGATTCCTTAGCTCTCCGGCAGAAGAATTGATCTGTGAAGAGAGGTCAAGAACAGTCCGGCAAAAAGGAGGAGTGTCGTTGGATAAGCCCGTGTCTGCATAGTTCTCGGAGGAACAGGGACATGATGCTCCGGGGATTTTTGTCAAGGTCAGCAAGTACAAAACGCGGCCTTTACACACTTTCGACAAGGTGCGGTGCGGCCAAGCCGTCTCAACCAACTTTAGAAAAGGAGGAATACTATGAAAGTAATTATTAAGCTAACCATCGGCATGTTTTTGGCAGTTATGATGGCCTCAAACCACGTTTATGCAAGTGATATTAAACCAATGAATCTAAAATTTTCGTCACCATGGGGGGCGGACGATATAGCCTGGGTTTATATAAACAAACCGGTATGGGACAAGGTCAGCAAGATAACGAATAACAAAATTAGAATTACTCCTCATTTCCTCTCCAGCCTGTTTCCGCCAGACAAATGCTGGGATTCCACCCTTATGGGAGTGTCTGATTTTACCACGGGATTTGTCGGATTTGATTCACCGGGCCGATTTCCAATATCCGATCTTTTCGCCATTCCCAGGATGGACCAGCGCAGTCCAAGGATGGCCACTCTGGGTTACGAAATCCTCACCAAATGGCCTGAAACCGAAAGGGAATACCGGGGAGCAAAGGTCTTTTGGGTCAATGCACTTAGCTATCTTTGGTTTGGAACCACGAAGAAACCAGTTCTTTCTGTAAGAGACTTCAAGGGTCTGAAAGTTGCGGCCCCTTCTCGTTGGCAGGCAAAGGTGATGGAAAGGTTGGGGATAAACCCTGTTCCGATTCCGTTTCCGGATCTGTATATGGCCTTGCAAAAGGGTGTAATCGACGGCATGCTTGTAGACCCCAATCTACTAGTAAAATACAAAATTGGAGAAGTGATCAAATACGTTACCGATATCAACTTTGGGGCTGGCACAAGTTATGGGGCGATGAATCTAAGGACATGGAAAAAACTTCCGCCAGAGGTGCAGAAAGTGCTCGAAGAAATGTACTATGGGCTCGAACGCATATTTGATATCGATACGAATCTTATCATAAATCATTATAAAATGATGATGGCCTCTCAAAAACTGTATGGAACCCAATACTTTGATTTCCCTCCGAAAGAAATGGCCAAAGCCATGAAAATTGTGCAGCCGGTAAGAGACGAGTATGCAGCCTTCCTTGACAGCAAGGGTTACAATGGAAAAGAAATTCTCGAGAGATTCGACAATCTAAACAGTAAATATCAATATTAACGTTAAGAAGGAGGTCCCAGCTATCCTGGTTATCGCACGCCGAGACCTCCTTTGTGGGATTGTCAGAAAAAGAGGAATTGCGTATTCATGGGAATAGACCACAGGCGGTTCTTTACAAGGGTGTATCGGCTTGCGCCCGTTCTGGACATAGAACTCAGCAAATTGTTCCTGACAGTGGGGATGTGGACCTTGTACCTCATGGGGTGCATAGTGGCCCTGGACGTGGTAATGCGATATGTTTTCAACTCTCCTCTAAGGGGAGCATGGGAGATTGTGGAACTCTCCCTCGTCGTTGTGGTTTTTGCCTCAATAGCGCACGCGTACATGAAGAAGCTGCATGTCAGCATTGACATTCTGCTTCTCAGTTTGCCTCAAAAAATAAGACTCATGCTTTCTAATATAACCGCTTTCCTGGGCCTTCTCCTTTTCATCCTGATTGTAGCCTATTCTTTCCTCGATTACCTCAAGAAGATCGAAATACACATGCAAAGCATGATCCTGGGTGTTCCGCATGCTCCCTTTGCCCTGTTGGTTCCTGTCGGTTGCACATTACTCTGCTTCATGCTTTTCAGGGATCTGTTGAAGAACACTTCGGAAGCCAGGAGGCTCAACTTCGAAAAAGGCCAGTGGTTTATGATGTACAGCACCACGTTTATCGTGGCTGCCCTTGCGGCCCTATGGGCGATTATGTCGCCCCATTTTGATCTGGATCCGCTGTTGATTGCCGTTATCAGTTTTCCGGTGGTTTTTGCCTTCATAGCTATCGGAATGCCTGTTGCCTTTTCCTTATTGATGGGAGGGGTTCTTTTTTTGCCAAGCACAAGCGGGTCGCATGTTGCTCTGATCATGGCCGGACGCGAGCTCTTCAGCACCACAGGCACCGCGAACTGGGCTATAATGGGCCTTTTTACTATGATGGGATATTTTATTTATTACAGTCGGCTGGGGGAAGACCTCTTTCGAATGGCCAACAACTGGCTGGGATTCATGCCGGGAGGACTCGCCATGGCGACAGTGGGTGGATCAACTGCCATCGCAGCGTGTGCCGGGGGGAGTATGAGTTCGTCCATTGTAATGGGCACTGTAGCCTATCCGGAGATGAAAAGGTATGGATACTCCGAGACCCTGAGCACAGGCGTAATCTGCTCGGGAGCGACCTTGGGCCCGTTGATACCACCGAGCATTCCTCTGGTCTTTTATGGATTGCTGACCAAGCAGTCCATAGGAACACTTTTTGTCGCCGCCGTGATCCCAGGCATTATGCTGGCTCTCGTTTTCCTGATTACAGTATTTCTGTGGTGTAAGGCAAATCCCGGGGCAGGACGAGGTATTCCTCCAAGCCCTTGGCGGGAGAGGTTGTCTTCTGCGGTTATGGTATTGCCTGTCCTATTCCTGTTCGTGCTGGTCATAGGGGGTATCTACGGGGGCATATTCACCCCTACTGAGGCCGGAGGGATAGCCGCCTTCGCCGCGTTTGGTATTGCCCTGGCAATGAGGCGCATCACCTGGAAAGTGATGAATAACGCCCTCAGGGACTCTGCACTTATGACATGCGCCATAATGCTCATGATTGCCGGTGGAAAGGTCTATTCATACTTTATCATCGCTAGCGGGCTGGGAGCGAGAATGGCGGAAATAATGACGGGCCTTCAGGTTACCCCTCTCATGCTTGCTGCAATTTTCCTAGGCATATACCTCATTATGGGATGCTTCATGGACATAATTGCAGTGATACTTATTACCATTCCGGTTTTTCTCCCAATCGCCGAAACAGTTCATCTGGACCTCATATGGTTCGGGGTGTTAATGACGATAATATGCAACCTGGGATTGATTACTCCGCCCTTCGGGCCCAATCTTTTCTTACTCAAGATGGTAAACAGGGATATCCCAATGATCCACATTTATCGAGGCGTTATCCCCTTTGTGATAAGCACTGTGGCTTTAGCAATACTCATTTTCTTGTTCCCTTCGATTGTGACATGGTTACCCAACCTGATGAAAGGATAGAGACTATTCAATGAGGTGCTGGGGTGAGTATTTTGTAACAGGGAAATAACATGAAAACTATATGACTACAGGGGTGTGTTGATGAGATTGGTGAACAAGGTTGTAATTATTACAGGTGGTGGTCTCGGGATCGGTCGAATCTTGGCCAACAGATTGGCCGAGGAAGGGGCGAGAATCATAATTGCTCAACGTTCAGAGGAGACCGCAGGGCGAGTCGTTGATGAGATTACAGGTAAGGGCCAGGAAGCCAGCTTCATACAGACGGATGTCTCTAAGGAATCAAGTACCGTTTCCATGGCTGAGAAGACTGTTGAAAAGTACGGCAGCATAGACGTCCTGGTCAATAACGCAACTGTCAGTTTGGCCAGTCTAGGGCCCAAGCCCTTTGATCAAATCTCCATCAAGGAGTGGGATCGGGTTATGGCGGTAAATCTCAGAGGCACCTGGTTGTGTTGCAAGGCAGTGGCTCCTTATATGAAAGGTCAAAGAAAGGGCAAGATCATCAATACTTCATCATCAGCATGGGATACGGGGGAGCTGCCTTTTCTACACTATCTGGCCTCCAAGGCTGGAATTGTCGGCATAACGCGGGGGCTGGCCAGGGAGCTGGGGGAGTGGAATATCAATGTAAACTGTGTCTCCTATGGCCCCGTGATAACCGAATCAAACCGGGAAATCTATAGCCGCGAAAGACAGATGGAAGACCTCGATCAACAGTGCATCAAAAGACCCGCGGTGCCTGAAGAAATCGTGGGAACAGTTATGTTTCTCGCTTCTGAGGAAAGTGATTTTGTCACAGGCCAAACAATCCATCCCAACGGAGGAATCTATTTTCACTGAAAGATACAGAAAGATGGGAGAAACATTGAAGGCAGAATGAGGAAGCTGAAGAATGGCGCGGAGTTGCGAAGTGACCTGCCCGCATATGGTGCTTGCGAACCATAGCAGAAAAACCTAACTGCTGTTGGTTTGCTATGGTGTAAACTCAATATCAAGGAGGAGAAAATGAAAAATGCTTTTCGGACGGCCATGGTAATTCTTTCTCTCACAACTTTTCTGATTGGTGCCCAGGCGTTTGGAGCCGAAGGCGCCAAATATGGCGGGACACTGAAAGTGATCTTGTCTTTGCCTGCTATGTCATTCGGGTATCCACCCAAAATACGAACGATAGACGAGATGTATGCGAGCATAGCGCTTGAGACCCCGCTGGTCGTGGACGTGAGGGGGAAAATCCACCCCCATTTGGCGACGAGCTGGGGACTGGCAAAGGACGGGAAGTCTTGGATCATCAAGCTCAGAAAGGGTGTGAAGTTTCATGATGGCACGCTCTTCAACGCTGAAGCGTTCAAATTCAACATGGATATGTGGGTCGGGAAACCCACCGGTGCATTCAGAAAGCTAACCTCGGTGGAAGTGATAGACGACTATACGGTCCGCCTGAATGCTTCACAATATGATAGTCTTGTGCCCTTTGAGCTGTCCACGGAGGCTTTCATTGTGTCCCCCAAAGCGATCAAGGAACACGGAGCGAAATGGGCTGAAACCCATCCAGTGGGAACGGGTGCATTCAAGTTTGTCAGTTATGATCGTCCGAACAAACTGACTTGGACCCGCTTTGATGAATACTGGCAAAGAGGCAGGCCCTATCTCGATGGTGTGGAGTATCTGTTCATAAAAGATCGTATGACGGCACTCTCCGCCCTCAAGGCGGGTGAAGCCCACGGCATATTCTTTGCCCTTCCACAACACGCAAAAACCATGGGCAAGCAGGGTTGGGACATTTCCTATGACAACGCGGTAGGGATTCATATCTATGTTGACAGCGTCCACCCTAGTTCTCCCTGGGCCAACAAAAAGGTCAGAAAGGCCGTCGAGTATGCCATTGACAAGGAGGCGATCTGTAACCAGCTGGGTTTGGGGTTTAAACTACCCGTGTACCAAATCGTCAAATCGGACAATACTGCTTATGTCAAGGGCTTGCCGCCCCGTAAATACGACCCCGAAAAGGCCAGGCAGTTATTGAGAGAGGCCGGATATCCCAATGGCTTCAAAGCCGACTTCTATTACATAAACGTGGGATGGAAAGATGGCTGGCAAGCCGTTCAGAGCTATTTGTCAGCAGTCGGCATAAACCTGAAACTGATCCCTGTGGACAGGCCCAAGTTTATGAGCATAAGGTTCAAGAAGGGGACCTTGCCGGTCGGAAGCGGTGCTATGATGGTATGTTGGATGCCTCCTAACGCATTGTATATGGCCCGGAATCTACTGTCTTCCAAGACCCCTCATCTCCCGGAAATGAAACGGCCCGAAGGGTTTGACAAACTCACCGAGATGGCCATTGGCGAAAAAGACCCGGCCAAACGCTTGGCGCTGACCCGGCAACTCGTCAAGCTGGCCTATGAGGAAGAGATGTTTATCCCGTTTTTTGCCGAGGGCCCGCTCGTCATCATGAACCCCAAAGTTAAGGGTTACGACTTCTTCGAGTATGGCCGGAACAACCTTTGCCCGTATATCGACGCCTATATTGAAAAGTGACGGTGAGAAAAATTTTTGGCCTGGGTTGGCCTGGACCGGACCTACGGCCAGGCTCCGAACCGGCCAATACTCCTTGCATCTTCGTTCCAACGACAAGGATTGTGTGCGAAGTTGAGCGTATTCATTCCTTTATACAAACTTTGTCGTCGAAGTAACGGCTATGAGTTTCAAGACAACCGTCTTTGTCAATAAGACAGGATAAACCCGAGCGGGATGGAAGCATGGGAGGATACATTCTCAGGCGATTGTTTCAATCATTGATTGTGGTTCTTCTCGTAACCATAATGGTCTTCCTGTTGGTTCGCCTGCTGCCCGGAGACCCCATCCTGATTTATGTCAGCCGTGATCAACTTTCTGGTGCCGTGGCACAGGAGACTATTGATGCCTTGAGGCAGGAATACGGCCTGGACCGCCCGGTGCCCGTTCAATATGTAATCTGGATCTGGAAGGTGCTCCACTTGGATTTGGGTAATTCCATTTTTCTTAACGATACTGTTGCTAATGAACTCGCCCGCGCCGTTCCGAAAACACTCCTGATAGGATCCCTGGGTCTGCTATTGGCCATTGTCATGTCTATCCCGGCGGGTGTGTTGGCCGCTATACGCAGGGGAACCTGGATCGACACGGGAGTCACCCTTTTCGCCAATATCGGTGTCACCATCCCTGTCTTCTGGTTGGGAATCATGCTGATCGAAATATTCTCCCTGTGGCTGGGCTTGCTGCCGGTCCAGGGCTATACTTCGCCACTGAAAGATTTCGGAGAAGGTGTCAGCAAGATTGTCATGCCAGTGCTCTGTCTGGCGGTCTTTCCCCTATGTGCGTTGACCAGGCAGGTTCGATCCGGCATGCTGGAAACAATCCGCCAGGATTACATCCGCACGGCGTGGTCCAAGGGTCTGAGCGAAGCCACGATCATCAGAAGACATGGCCTGAAGAACAGTTTTTTGCCAGTGGTTACCGTGGTCGGAATGATGGCGCGGGTTACGATCGGTGGACAAGTCCTGATAGAGACCGTATTCAACATACCCGGTATGGGGCGCCTGGCCGTGGAAGCGTTGCAAAACCAGGACTATCCGGTGCTTCAAGGCGTAGTTTTGACGACAGCCGTTCTTGTAAGCGCAATCAACCTCATCGTGGATCTATCTTATGGGTGGCTGGACCCCAGGATTCGACTCGGTCAGGAGCTGAAGCAATGACTAGGGCAACAACAGATGAAGCCCAATTTGCTGAAATGCCAACCAAAGGTATCGGATTTAGAAGATTTACCAGGGTCATGCTTGGGCGCAAGCTTGTGCTATTCGGTGTGGTTGTGATCACTATGCTTCTCTTTTCCGCGATCTTCGCACCCGTAATCGCCCCCTACAATCCCTATACGCCAGATTTCGGTGTAAGATTGCAAGGGCCCTCCTGGCGACACCCCCTGGGCACAGACGGCCTGGGACGCGATACTCTGTCACGTATCATATACGGCAGTCGAACCTCACTTGTTGTAGGGCTCGTGGCCGTTTTTATCGCTTCCGCGATAGGGATGGTCCTGGGGCTGCTGGCAGGCTACTTTGGAGGCATTGTTCATGCGATCATCATGAGATGCATCGATGCCCTCATGTCAATTCCGCTGATTATGCTCTCCTTGGCAATTGCTTCACTATTGGGAGGGGGCTTGTTCAACATCGTGATCGCGCTGGGTGTCGCCATGATCCCGGCATATGCCCGGGTGATGTGCGGACAGGCGCTTTCCGTCAAGCAAAATGATTATGTCCTGGCTTCCAGGGCCATGGGAGCCAGCAACGTGCGTACAATGCTGCTCCGGGTCGCTCCCAACTGTTTTCCACCCTTGCTAGTCATCATGACAATGCAGGTTGGAATAGCTATCTTGGCTGAAGCCGGCCTCAGTTTTCTCGGCGTAGGTGTCAGCCCACCCCAGGCAGCCTGGGGTAGCATGGTTTCCGAAGGTTACAAATATCTCAACGATGCTCCCATGTTGTCTTTTGCGCCAGGGCTGGCGATCATACTGGTTGTTTTCAGCTTCAACATGGTGGGTGATGGTTTGAGGGATGCCTTGGATCCAAGGCTCAGGGGCATCATATAGAAAGAGTGCAGAAGAGTGGTAACAAAAAAAAGTGATTGGCGGAGAGTGGACGGGATCCAGGGGGGCTACTAGGATCAAATTGCCTCTTACCCGTAGTCCTTTAGGATTAGTGAAAGGGAAGAATGGAGGAAGTGAAAGACAGAACAAAGCATAGCAGCATATACCCGCAAAGTGCCACAAAGGGATATCTATTTTGAGGGATTTGGTGTGTTGGCCAGAGAGGTCTGTTCGCAAAAGGATTAGTGACATTTCAAAGGGTCTTCAAATCTCTTAGTCCTATAGTCCTAAAACCTTAAACGAGGGAGTATGGCAAAAAGGGTCAAATGCTTATACAATCGAAAAAGTGAGGAGGCAGAGCAATGAGAAGAAGAACGATGTCTTTTTTTGTGGTGTTTTTGCTGGTACAATTGTAGTACCAACTAGGCCTGGAGGAACTGTGGACCGAATTTCCCGTGGTATGGCGCCTTACCTTTCAAAGGAGCTTGGAGTCCCTGTTGTCATAGAGAATCGTCCGGGTGGGAATTCAGTCGTAGGCACCGTTGCTCACCTGAGAAACGATCCGGATGATGGTTCCTTTTTGATAATACAAACCAGTCCAATGTTTGAAGCAAATACACTTTTTGACGTTCCATATAAGATACAAGATCTAGATTACATTGCGGTCATAAGTTGGGATTCCCTTGGAATCTTCGTACATAAGGATTCACCGTTCCAGACACTAGAGGATCTATTTG
>JAFDIC010000601.1 GCA_019308525.1 Deltaproteobacteria bacterium | reverse complement strand
GGAGCATGACGACAGAGAAGTAGGCGAGATAATCGTCAAGGGAGACACCATCACAAAGGGATACTGGAAGAGGCCTGAAGAGACCGCGCAGAGCATCAAGCAGGGCTGGCTCTTTACAGGTGACATGGCAACCATCGACTCGGAAGGATATGTGAATATCGTAGACCGCAAAAAGGACGTTATTATCACCGGAGGGGAGAACGTGTACTCGGTGGAAGTGGAGAATGTCCTTTATTCCCACCCTTCCCTGCTGGAGGCAGCGGTAATCGGGGTGCCCGATCCCAAGTGGGGGGAGGCCGTAAAAGCGATAGTAGTGCCCAAACCGGGAGAAGACGTGACCGAAGAGGAGATCATAAGGTACTGCAAGGAACGGATAGCCAGGTACAAGGCGCCCAAATCCGTTGACTTTGTGAAGGAGCTTCCAAAAACCGGGTCAGGAAAGATATATAAGAAGGGGCTGCGGGAAAGTTACCGGTAACTCTTGAAACGAGATCATTCCTCACAGGCTGTTGATGAAAGCCATTCCGCCGGACCTGTTTGTGCTTAAATATAGATCATATATTTGCTGTCGTGGTCCCTGGAGGCCTTTTCTCAAGGCTCAATATCGCTCCTGAGCCATTCTCACGCCCCCATTGTCCTCATAGGGCTCCAGTGATAGGGGCGAGAGATAGAGGCTCCGATGGAGATGATCTTCTGGGGCTAGCGTGGCCTTGGATTGCCTGTTTGGTGTGCTTGTAAGTGAGTAGGAGGAATTTGATTGAGCCTTGAGAAAAGACCTCCAGGGACCAGTGATCACCGTCGATCAAGCTTTGGGTGGCAGCCTGTCCAGGTTTTGAAGTGCCCTTAACTCTTCTGAGGGGGAACCAGAACGGTCTTAAATAGGTTGCAAGGCTTCAAGAGGCCATGTACTTTTGCCTCTCCTTTTTTGCCTTGATTTGATCCATCTTGTTTATGAGAGCCCTCAGGTACTTACCGAGTTCTTCCGCCCGCTGAAACCTCTCGCTTGGATCCTTTGCAAGCGCCCTGTCCACGATCTGCTCAAGGGGCCTCGGTATCTTGGGGTTGATACTCCGGGGAGAGGGATGCTTGACCTGGGTGATCTGGTAAAATAGGTTTGTCAATGTTTCGCCATGAAAGGGGAGTTGACCGGTAAGTAACTGAAAGAGGACGATTCCAAGGGAAAAGATGTCTGAACGACCGTCTATCTTCTGGCCATTGATTTGCTCAGGCGACATGTAGTTGGGAGTCCCGAGGATAATACCGCTCTTGGTCTCTGAGGAAGTGACGGCCTTGGCAATGCCAAAATCAGTCACCTTGACCCTGCCGTTTTTCAGCAACATGATGTTGGCCGGCTTTATGTCCCTGTGAATAACCTCCTGTCCATGTGCGTAGTTGAGGGCAGAGGCAGTCTCCTCGACAATATAGAGTGCCTTCCTGATGGGCAGCAGTGTGTCTTTCTGACAGTACTTGATCAAGTTTTCTCCCTCTAAGTATTCCATGGCCATGTACGTGAGGTCATAGTCTTCTCCCACATCATAGATAGCCACAATAGAACGGTGAGAGAGTTTTCCGGCTATTTCCGCTTCCCTGAAAAAGCGCTGTTTTATGTCGTTGATCTTACCTTCTTCAAATTCGTCGGAAAAGCGGATCGTCTTTATTGCCACGAGACGGTTGATCTTGGGGTCCCTTGCCTTATACACAATACCCATGGCACCTTGACCCAGCTCACCGATTATCTCATAGCGGCCCACGGTCGGCGTGATGTCCAGGCTTTCTCCAATGACGATTTTCCCGTCCTGTTGGCCGTCCTTGCCCACGAGGTGCGAGGGCCCCACCCATTTTTTCAGCTTGGCCACGCGCTGGTTGAGGTCCCGGTAGTTCTGGTTCTTCTGAAGTATGTACTCGTAAACAGATACCGCCTTATGAGGCATCCTTTTTCGCTCGTAATCAAGCCCGAGATTGTACACTACATCCATCATGGTCTCGTCCAAAGGACACTTCCTGAACTTTTCATAGGCCAGATCCAACAGTCCTTGGCTCTGGAGACTCAGTCCAAGCATCCTGTTTGTCTCTATGCTCTCCTGGGAGGAAAGGTCGAGTGC
>JAFDIC010000600.1 GCA_019308525.1 Deltaproteobacteria bacterium | reverse complement strand
GAGGGGATCTTTGCTGGTTCCGGTACTGTTGTCTGTCATCATCACCGGATCCTTCGTGGTCCACAGTTCGTGGTTCGATATGATCGTGGCACTCGTTTTCGGGCTCCTCGGTTATGGTATGAAAAAATTGGACTATTCCCGTCCTGCCTTTATTATCGGCTTTGTCCTCGGGCTCATGGTGGAGAGAAACCTCTTTCTTTCATTGAAGCTCTACGGTAAGACTTTCATGTTTCAACCCCTTGCCCTCGGTCTGATGGTGGTGACTATCTTGGTACTTGTCTTCAACCTTTACAAGATCATAAGATCGAGGTAGGAGATAGCCATGAACGGCGAAAACAATAGGAGGATAAACCCGCGAGCTGACCTGCTGTTCTGTCTCTTTCTGCTGGCCCTTGTGATCGTATTCTTCGTGGCTGCCATGGGATACAGACCGGTTACACGTTACGCGCCGATGGTCGTCCTGGTCCCGCTTGTTTTCATGTTGTTGTTACAGTTGGCCATAATTCTGAGAGAGTTCAAAGGCTATGAGATTCAGGGGTTATTCCGTTCTTTTTTCAGATTCTTGGACCCGGTTGATCTCAAGAAAGGTGGGCAACTGTTCCTGTGGATGGTGGCCCTCATGGTCCTTATCTCCTTTTTTGGTCAGCTTCTTGGTATCGCGCTCTTTCTTGTGTCCTTTTTGAGGTTCGCGTCCAAGGAACGCTGGTGGCTGTCATTCGCTATAGGAATATGCATCACGCTTGGGTTACACGTCCTCTTTGAAATAGTGCTGAGAATCATGCTCTATCCGGGTGCCCTGTTCAAGTACCTGAGCGGACTGGTGGGAACTTGAGAACCCTGGTGCAGGGTTTTGATGCCCTCTCAGGGGTGTGGAAAAAATTGGTAAAAAGGAGGCCCAATCTATGGAAGAAAAGAGTTTAGAAGAAAAATATGATGACGGTGCAGCAGGCGAAAGCCAATACCAGAAACCCAGGTTATTTGTGAGGGAGCTGAGCGGGTTTACCTACAGCCTGGCCAAGGAACTGAAAAAGCTCCGCAGTGTTCCGAGGGTCATAAAGGGCAAGGACCTCAAGTTCAAGAAGGGGCCCCAGTACTTCAACTGCAATATCCTTACCCCCAAGTACAGTGCGGCCCAGGCCCTTTACGCACACCTCGTGGTGATCGCCCCTGGAGGTAAATCACAGAAACACGGCCACGTAAACGAAGCTGTCTTCTATATCCTGGACGGAAAAGGGTATGATATCCATGACGGGGAGCGTGCTGATTGGAAGGCGGGCGATATTTGCATCGTCCCCAATGCTACGGTCCACCAGCATTTCAATTCCGATGAGAATCGTCCTGCCAGGGCCTTGATTATCAAGTCGAAGCCCCTTTACCTTTTCATGAACATGTTGTTTCAGGATGTGCTGGAACCACAGCCAAAGACGCCTGTTCCAGGGCATGAAGATTTCAAACCCAGTATCACCTAGGACTTACAAGGCGCCGAAGGGCACGACTTTTGAAGCATTGGTAATATCATAGGGAGCATAACCGGTTTGTTAATACACTTCGTAAGAGAATAGGACTCTTGAGCAGTCTGCAACCCCTGCCCCGGGAAGTTCTCAGACCCGTTAGTAAACCGGCAATGCTGCCATGTCATAGACAAACTGGAGGAGAACAATGGCCTACGAAGAAAAAGACATCGCTATGACCAGGAAGGTCGAAGCCAACTATTATCAGGAGAGGCTGAAGGCAGCCCAGGATAAGCAGGGAAGAGAGAGGAAACTGAAGAAGATTGTAACGCCCGAGGAGATGCCCTGGGAGCTTTGTCCACAGGGAATAGTCAAGCACCTCGTGAATGACAAGATGGGTACACGGGTCAACACGGTCGATATCTGCATGCAGATGATTCCCGGGGGCAGTCGCTCAGGAAAGCATCGGCACATGGCCGAAGAATACATGTTCATCCTGGAAGGTAAGGGTTATTCCCTGCACTGGGACGTGGAGATGGAGCTGGGGGACAGGTACTACTGGAAGGCCCAGGATACACCTTCGAGGTGGGAGTGGGAGCCGGGTGATTCGGTCTATATCCCGCCTAACACCATCCACCAGCACTTCAACAGCGACCCGACGA
>JAFDIC010000599.1 GCA_019308525.1 Deltaproteobacteria bacterium | reverse complement strand
CAGCCGGGTCATCGTGGAGTCCAGTGACATGGAAGCCCGACCTCGCATATCCATAAAAGATGAGGAGGGAAAAACAGCCTCGATCCCCGGGGTGAAGAAGGGACAGGCCCGGTATCACTTGCCCATAGGAGCAATCATCATGGTCAACGAGGGGGAGGTGGTGGCACCAGGGACGGTGCTGGCAAAAATCCCCAGGGAGACGACCAAGACGAAGGACATTACCGGCGGACTGCCACGGGTCGCAGAACTGTTTGAGGTCAGGAAACCGAAAGAACACGCGATCTTGAGCGAGATAGACGGGACCGTATCCTTCGGTCAGTACTCTAAGGGCAGGAGAAAGGTGACCATAACCCCTGACGTGGGCGAACCCGTGGAATACTATATCTCCAAGGGCAAACACGTTAGTGTGCTGGAGGGTGATTATGTCAGGGCTGGAGAGGCGCTGATGGATGGCTCGGCCAATCCCCACGACATATTGCGGATCAGGGGTGTGAAAGAGCTGGCGAGATACCTTGTCGACGAGGTCCAGGAGGTTTACAGGTTGCAGGGTGTGAGCATTAATGACAAGCACATAGAGGTCATAGTGAGACAGATGCTGCGCCAGGTCACGGTTACGGATGTGGGTGATTCCGGTTTTCTGCTGGGAGAAAGCGTGGAGAAGTGGAAATTTGAAGAGGAAAACCAAAGGATCATTGCGCAGGGGGGCAAACCTGCTACGGCAGAGCCGCTTTTGCTGGGAATAACCAAGGCCTCCCTCAGCACGGAAAGCTTCATCTCGGCCGCATCGTTCCAGGAGACCACGAAGGTACTTGCTGATGCAGCGGTTGCCGGGAAGATCGACTACCTTAAGGGACTCAAAGAAAATGTCATAATGGGCCGTTTGATCCCCGCCGGGACCGGGCTGCCGGAATACAGAAACCTGGAGATAGGGGTCAACATGTAAATTGTTGCCGGGAGCCAAGAAAATCGCTTGACAAATTGGCGCGGAGAAAATAAAAAGATGAATTTTGTTGTTTTGATCATTCCCCCGTCCTGTTTCACCGGGGGAGGGAGAAATGACCTATGCCTACAATTAATCAACTGGTAAGAAAAGGACGGGAAAAGACGAAGAAGAAAGCAAAGACCCCTGCCTTACAGGGCTGCCCCCAGAAAAGGGGAGTGTGTGTCAGGGTGTATACTTCTACGCCCAAGAAACCCAACTCAGCCCTCAGGAAGGTGGCAAGGGTGAGGCTCACGAACGGCATAGAGGTCACCTCCTATATACCAGGGGTGGGACACAATCTCCAGGAGCACTCGGTCGTGCTGATCCGGGGGGGGCGTGTAAAGGATTTGCCCGGTGTAAGGTACCATATAGTAAGGGGTACCATGGACACCTCTGGGGTTGAGGACCGGCGCCAGAGTAGATCCAAGTACGGCGCTAAGAAACCAAAGGGGATTTAGTAAGGAGATTGTATGCCCAGAAAGAGAGTCGTGGAAAAAAGGGAGGTTGTTCCCGATCCGAAGTACAAGTCGAAGCTGGTCGCCAAGTTTATCAACTGCCTCATGAAAAAAGGCAAGAAGAGCGTCGCCCAGTCCATATTGTACGAGGCCCTTGAGATTGTCCGCTCCAGGGCCAAGGAGGTCCCTTTGGTGGTGTTCCAGAGGGCGGTGAATAACGTGAAGCCTGTAGTGGAGGTGAGATCCCGGCGCGTCGGGGGGTCTACCTATCAGGTGCCTACTGAAGTCAGGCCTTCCAGGAGCCAGGCCCTCAGCATAAGGTGGATTATCAGCTATGCCAAGGCAAGGGGAGAGAAGAGTATGGCTGCCAAGCTTGCCGGTGAGCTCATGGACGCCGCCAACAACAGGGGATCCGCCATAAAAAAGAAAGAAGACACCCATAGAATGGCCGAAGCCAACAAGGCCTTTGCCCACTATCGATGGTAGAGAGGATCGGAATTGATTGGTCGATTCCATGTGTGGAGGGGTTGAGAGGGTGAGAAAATCTGGAAAGTTCCGAGTCTTTCAAGGAGGTAAGTGATGTCGAAGAAGAAGTTTGAGAGGAAGAAGCCGCATGTGAATGTAGGTACTATAGGGCATATAGATCATGGTAAGACGACGTTGACTGCGGCTATTA
>JAFDIC010000598.1 GCA_019308525.1 Deltaproteobacteria bacterium | reverse complement strand
CCGTGGATATGAGAGAGTATATTGAAAATCCAAGCTATCCCTCTCTCAGACTTGGGAAGATCAAGGAGATCCCAGTCCCTCTTCCTCCCCTCGACGAACAGCGGCGCATTGTGGGGCAGATTGAGGAGATGATGGCCCGGGTCCATGAGGCCAAACGCCTGCGGGAGGAAGCCATGGTAGAAGCCGAGCGCTTATGGCAGTCGATCCTCACTGAAATCTTCCCCCAACTTGACTCTGACCTTCCGTTCGGTTGGCGCTGGGTGCGATTGGGGGATGTGGCAAACAAACCACAGTATGGATTTACAGCATCATCGACGTTCGAACAGGTCGGGCCAAGATTTTTGCGCATCACAGATATTCAAGGTGGCGTAGTTAGTTGGGAGAATGTTCCACATTGCTTTTGTAATGAGAAAACGTTAAAAAAATACAGACTTGATAACGGAGATGTTCTTTTTGCTCGATCAGGTGCTACTACTGGAAAGAGCTATTTGGTTTCAAATCCTCCTTTTGAAGCAGTATTCGCCTCATACTTGATTAGAGTTAAGTTAAAATCTCATATTTTGGATCCAGAATTTGCTTTTCTATATTTTCAATCCCCATACTACTGGGAGCAAATTAAGCCACGTGGAGCTGCTCAACCGAATATTAACGCTTCGACTCTTCGGAAACTTCTTATTCCTCTCCCCCCTATCCCTAAGCAGCGTTGCATTGTGGCCTATCTGAGGGCAGTTCAAACCAATGTTAAGGCATTAAGGGAGGCGCAGGAGGCAACCGATAAGAAGCTCAAACGCTTGGAGCAGACAATTTTAGACAAAGCCTTCAGAGGGGAGTTATGAGTGTTTTTATCCACGGGGCTTATTTTAATAATAAACGTTTTGAACTATTAGATTGGTTCAAAAGAAATGCTCCTGGATTGGGAAAGTTATACGAAGGTGCTTTGTATATGGTTTATACAAATGGTTATCCGGGTCGTTTGCGTTTTGTAGCCCATGCTATTCGAGAGATCAGAAATCGGTTACCTGATGTAATTGCTGGTCCTAAAGATGGAGGACCTTTACAGTATAAAAACCGACTAGATGAAATTACTGAAGTTTGGAAGCGATGCGGTCTTCCAATAGGCAGATCTCTTCCAGTTGAAGTAACAGAAGGAGATGAGCTTCCTTCAAGTATAGAGATTTCGATGCCAATAGATCTATACCAAAAAATAGCAGAGCTCATACATGACCATGAGAAGAGCCGCGAAAAACCCTATGAGGCAGCAAAACGTCTCTTTCAAGCTATAGACAGCCGAAATAGAGAATCTGAGGGTTTATTACGTCCGAGAATTGAACATTGGATCAATATTACAAATTGGTTTATGAATTATGTTCACAAATGGAATCTAGATGATGACGAAATAGATGCCGTGAATCTTCGACGACGCTTTCAAACTTTTGAGACTACGTTGATAGCCTTACTGACAGGTTTCTTTAGGACTACGGAGGAGTTAGATGAGATCTTGGAAAAAGCCAACTCCTGAGCTTGTGGATCGAGCAATAGCGGCCCTCGTTTATGCTGAGCAGTACCGTTATTTTTTTGACCGCCTTGAAAACCCTGAGTGGCTTGAGCCGCTTTGGAAACGGGGTTTCTTTAAGCACCCTCCTCAGATAGAGCGCGATGAGGAAGAAGGTACGGTCCGCTTTCCGCCATGGCCCGAGGCGCGCTATTTGGCTCGCATGGCGGCATACAAGCCTGAACTTGTAGCCAAAATCATTCAGCAGATGGACGATACCGAGAACTGGGCAGAATTCCCTTATCCGTTGTTATCTGACAAGCTGGGCGAGCTTATCTCTTGTCTTGCGAAAGGTGGGAAGACCGAGGAGGCCATGGCAATTGCGCGGGTACTGCTGGATGTTTTGCCTGATCCCCAACATCAACATGTAGCCGAAGAGCTAAACCTCCCGCCGGAACCTCGAGCACGATTCGACGCCTGGCATTACGAGCAGATTTTCAAGAAACATTACCCCGATCTTGTCCATCAGGGAGGTTTACCCGCCCTAGAGCTGCTTTGCGACTTACTGGAAAAGGCTATAAGGCTTTCGCGGAGGCGTGATGACGACAAGGGGCCTGAAGATTATTCCTATATCTGGCGCCCGGCGATTGAAGACCATCCCCAAAATCTCAATCACACCATTAAAGACGCTTTGGTCTCGGCTCTCCGAGATGCCGCGGAGTATGTCGTACGCTCCGGCAAGGTAACCTTGGAAGATATTGTGAAGACCCTAGAGAATAGAACTTGGGTGGTTTTTTGGCGCATTGCGCTCCATATCCTAAGAATATTTTCAGAACAAGCGGAAGAGATTACGACCGAGAGGCTGTCTGATAAGATGTTGTTCAAAAATGTAGGCCTGCTACACGAATACGTGCTGCTGTTGCGGGATAGTTTCCCTCGCCTAACACAATTAGATCAGGAGAAGATCCTTGGATGGATTGAGGATGGGCCAGAAGTGGATCAATGGAAGCAATGGCGAGAAAGTGAGATAGGCCGACAGCTCACGGAGGAGGAAGTAACCCACTACCAAAGGATCTGGGAGCGGGACTGGTTGGCCAGGATCGGACCCGAGAGCTTACCGAAAGAGTGGCAGCAAAAGAATCAGGAACTCATTGGAGAATATGGCGACCCAGACCATGTCGACTTTCCAGTCTACACAGAAGTCGGTTGGAGTGGACCGAAGAGCCCGAAGACGGTGGATGAGCTTAAGGCGATGTCCGTCAGAGAAATCGCGGAGTTCCTCAGGAAATGGAGGCCTCCTGACAATTCTTTCTTTGCGCCGGCTCAAGAGGAACTGAGCCACGTGCTTTTGTCGGTCGTTGCGGAGGATCCTGGACGTTTCGCCGCCGAAGCTCCAATATTTAAGGGTCTGAACCCAATTTATGTCCGTGCTGTTGTGGCTGGCCTTAGGGAGGCCGTGAAGCAAGATAGGGCTTTCGGTTGGAAGCCGGTTTTGGAACTTTGCGAGTGGGTGGTCTCGCAATCCAGAGAGATCCAGAGCCCGCATGTCCGGAGGATAGGCGCTGACCCAGAATGGTGGTGGACGCGCAAAGCGATTGCCGAGCTCCTCTCTGCAAGCTTCGAAGATCGTCCCCATGGAATCCCTATTGACCTCCGTAAAAGGGTATGGGACATACTTGAATCATTAACCGATGACCCCCAGCCAACGCCGGAGTACGAGGAACGCTACGGCGGCTCCAATATGGACCCTGCCACTCTCTCGATTAACACCACCAGGGGAGAGGCCATGCACGCGGTCGTCCGTTACGCGCTGTGGGTGCGGCGTCATCTGGAGAAGGAGCCAGGCTTGGAGGAGCGACTTCAAAAGGGCTTCGAAGTGATACCCGAGGTTCGTAAGGTATTGGAAGTACATTTGGATCCCGTTCGAGAGCCGTCGCTGGCTATCCGCGCAGTTTACGGCCAGTGGTTTCCGTGGCTCGTCCTTCTCGACCCCGATTGGGCGAGTGCTAATGCTGTGAGAATCTTTCCTCAGGACTCAAAAAGTGAAATGTTATTCAAAGCTGCTTGGATAACCTATGTTGGGTTTTGCAAGCCATATAACAAAGTGCTAGACATATTGCGACAGCAGTATCAACACGCAGTGGAGCTGATCGGTTCACATCATGATGGCCCCTACTGGCATGCGGACCCTGATAAGAAGCTTGCAGGTCACCTGATGGAGTTCTACTGGCGGGGGAAACTTTCGCTTGATGATCTATTGCTGGTGACCTTCTGGAAAAATGCTTCTGATGACCTTCGGGCTCATGCCATAGAATTTGTAGGCCGCTCTCTAAAGCAGACGCCTGGAGAGATTTCGCCAGAAATCCTAGATCGGCTGAAAAGGCTGTGGGAATGGCGTCTTGA
>JAFDIC010000597.1 GCA_019308525.1 Deltaproteobacteria bacterium | reverse complement strand
TACTAAATTGCAATAGGAGATTTCCATGGGAGAAGAAATCGATATCTTCAGGGCATTCATATCCAGGAGGGGGCTCCGAAACACCCCGGAAAGAGAGGAAATCATAAGGGAAATTTTCTCCACCAACGACCACTTTGACGTGGATGAGCTGTACCTGAGGATGCGAAAAAGGGGCAGCAGGATCTCCAAGGCATCCATATACAGAAATATCCCCCTGATCATGCAGTGCAATTTGATAAGGGAGGTATGGCATGAGGATGGTCACATGCACTATGAGCCTATCTACGGACAGGGGCACCACTGTCATCTCCGCTGCACCAAGTGCGGCAGGGTAATTGAGTTCTATGATAGAGAATTGGCCAATATTGAGAAACGACTTGCGGATCGGTTTGATTTCGAGATCACTGAACACAGGCTCGACGTATCAGGGTACTGCCCTGAGTGCCGCGAAGGCATTAGGCAATAGAAAGGGGATGGAGCGGCCATGACCAGCAAAGAACTGGAAAAGGAAAACTTCAGATCCCTCATAGAGAATGACGGTATCGGATACGTAGAGGAAAGGCTCAATATTATCGACGTATTCTTGGATACTGAAGAGCACGTAACCCTTGACGACCTGCTTCGGCTCCTTAGAGAGAGGGGATATAATTATGATCCGGATTTTGTCAGACAGTGTATGAATCGCTGGGTCGAGCGCGGTTTCGCCCAAAAAAAGGTCTTTGAAGGACAACCTCCCAGGTATGAGCATCGCCACCTTGGTAAGCATCACGATCACCTCATCTGTACAAAGTGCGGCAAGATAGTGGAATTTGACAACGAGGAGATGGAAAGGCTCCAAATGAGGATCGCCGCAACGCAAGGTTTCCACGTGCTCCAGCACAAAATGGAAATTTACGGGCTCTGTGCGGACTGTACGAAAGAGAGGGGACCAGTGATGCCCCTCGCCATGGCCAAGCCGGGTGAGAGGGTGGTCGTCAATGATATTATGGGAGGAAGGGAAGCCCGATCCAGGCTTGCCACAATGGGCATCAGGCCCGGAGATTCACTGGAGGTGATCAATAATAACGGAATGGGAAGATTGATCGTCGGTCACGGTAATACCCGACTCGCCCTTGGTAGGGGTATAGCCCAAAAGATCCTTGTATCGCCCCAAGCCCACGAGTAACTTCTCATGCCGATCCCTTTTTATCCCTGACCCTGTCTTTCAGCCACTCTACCCAGGAATCAATACCCTGTCCTGTCTTGCAGGAGACCTCGAAAATGGTGATGCCCGGATTGACTCTCAAGCACTCACCGGAAATCTTTTCCACGCTCGTATCCACGTAGGGCAACAGGTCGATCTTGTTTATCAGCAGGACCTTTGACTCTCGGAACATCAGGGGGTATTTGGAAGGCTTATCATCTCCTTCCGTGACGCTTAGTATCATAACCTTGTAATCCTCTCCAAGTCTGAACTCTGCCGGACATACTAGATTCCCGACATTTTCCACCACCAGAAGCTCCAGATGGTCAAAATCGAACTCACCCAGGGTGTCCCTAATCATGTTGCCGTCCAGATGACAGGCCCCGCCGGTGTTTATCTGCACCACCGGGATACCCTTCTTTGCTATACGTTCAGCGTCTTGGGAGGACTGAATGTCCCCTTCTATAACCCCTATGTTCAGTTCATCCTTTAGGGCATCAATAGTCCTCTCGAGAAGGCTGGTCTTACCCGCCCCTGGAGAGCTCATAAGATTGACGACCAGTACCCGGGAGCGGTCAAACAATCCCTTGTTCTCTTGCGCTATTCGCTCATTGGCCTCGAGTATGTTCCTTACAACAGTTATCTTCATCGATACAATACCTCCAACTTAGCTACACATACCTCAAGTAAACCCTTCCCTCCAGTCCCTACAGAAAATGCTTTAGCGCCTAAGCCCTCGTAGCTAAGCAGGCCGCTGATCAAAGCCTTTCCGATGGACCCGGTTTTGGCCAAAGAAATAGAGTCCATGACATCTGTTGTTGTGGTCCCCGGGGGGTCTTTTCTCAAGGCTCAATCAAAATTCTCCAAGCCACTTACAAGGGCACCTAACACCTTATCGAGGGCCACAGTAGTTCCAAGAGATCATCTTCACCGGAGCCTCCA
>JAFDIC010000596.1 GCA_019308525.1 Deltaproteobacteria bacterium | reverse complement strand
TGTACGCTGTCTGCCAGGGCCTGCCAGCTTGCTTCGATGATGTTTTCCGATACACCGATCGTGGACCATATCTCACGCGCGTCGCTGGACTCTATCTGCACCCTCACCTTTGCCCCTGTTCCATCACTGCCGTCTATGACCCGGACCTTGAAGTCCACGAGGCCCATTTCCTGGATCTCGGGGAAGAACTTCTTCAGGGCCTTTCTCAAGGCATTATCAAGGGCGTTTACAGGCCCATCACCTTCCGCCGCCGTGATCTCCTGCTCCTCGCCCACCGAGATCTTGATGGTCGCTTGCGAAGTGCTGGGCCCTGAATGATTCTTCTCAATCGTCACCCTGAAAGACTCCAGTCTGAAGGGCTCTTCCAATTGGCCCGTAACTTTCTTGATCAGCAGCTCAAGGGATCCTTCAGCCGCATCAAATTGATATCCCAGATCCTCCAGCTTCTTGATCTCATCGACTATCCTCTTGCTGTCATAACCATTGCCGCCCAGCCTTATGTCCATCTCCCTTGTCTTGTACTCTATGTTGCTCTTCCCGGATAGGTCGGACACAAGGACGCGTCTCCGGTTTCCCACCACCTCGGGGGCCAGGTGCTCATAGGCCTCTGGCCTTTTCAGGATGGCACTGACATGGACCCCCGCCTTATGGGCAAAGGCGCTCTTACCCACGAAGGGACGCTCGTTCAAGGGCGGTACATTTGCAACCTCGCTCACATAGCGGGAGATCTCTGTGAGTTTCTTTATATTTTCGGGCTTAACGCACTTGTAGCCCATCTTAAGTTGGAGATTTCCCAGGAGCGAGATCAGATCAACGTTGCCGCATCGTTCACCGTAACCGTTGATGGTCCCCTGGACCATCTCGACCCCCGCTTGAACCGCTGCCAGCGAGTTTGCCAGGGCGAGCCCACAGTCATTGTGGACATGGATCCCCACAGGCACACTCAAGCGGGGCATTACCTCCTCCAGTGCCCTCTGCACCTCGTGGGTCATGGAGCCCCCGTTGGTGTCGCACAAGACGATCACATCCGCCCCACCCTCCTGGGCGGTGATTATGGTCTTTAGGGCGTATTCAGGATTCCCCTTGTACCCGTCGAAGAAATGCTCGGCGTCGTAAATAACTTCCCTCCCCTGTCTCTTGAGGTATCTTACGCTGTCTTCAATCATTGCAAGGTTTTCGTCCAGGGAGATCTTCAAGATTTTCGAGGCATGAAGATCCCAGCTCTTTCCGAAAATGGTACATGTCTCACACTCTGTCCCCAGGAGTGCAAGAATGTTCTTGTCATCCTCTACCCTCGTCTCGGGGCGCCGAGTGCTCCCAAAGGCTGCCAATCGCGCCTTTTCAAAGGAAACCCCCCTCGTCATCTCAAAGAATCTCGCATCCTTCGGGTTGGACCCTGGCCACCCACCTTCGATATAGTCAATGCCAAATTCATCCAGCTTTCGCGCTATCCTGAGCTTGTCCTCTGCCGATAGATTTACTTGTTCCCCTTGGGTCCCGTCCCGGAGAGTCGTATCATATATGGTCACTTTCCTCGTCATGGGTGTTCTCCGTCTTTTCTCCAAAAAAAATCCGTTATCAGGCGGGCCTGATAACGGATTTTCTTGATTCTTGCTCTTTTTACGTCATTACCAGGCCCGGACGTTTGGGGTTCACCAGGAGGAGGAGCAATAGGGATACAACTATCCCTATTGCGCTGGTAATGACAATAATGTTGCTGCTTATGGACATCATCTTCCCTAAATGCTACCTTTCACAATACAAAGCCCACAGTAATTGCTGTTTTCAGCTATGTCAAGCATTTTTTTGACTTTCGCCTTGCTTCCGGCCCCCGGGGAGGTTAGCGCTTTCGGAGGAATCCCTATGACATCAACTACATCCTCATCCTTGGTGAATGGCTTGTAAATCGTCTCATCATTTGGGAAAATGGAGATCATCCATAGGTGAGATAATAACAAAGAAATTGACAAGAATCGAGTTTTTGGGCTAACAAGGGTCCTTGCCTTTTTTCCATATTCTCTCTTTGGACCCGGGATGGAACTGCATTCCTGGCACCGGAATACCGATCCCCTACCATCCAAATCGTGGCCAAGGCAGTGGGAGGTGGAGGAGACAGGCAATGGAGA
>JAFDIC010000595.1 GCA_019308525.1 Deltaproteobacteria bacterium | reverse complement strand
GGGTATTGAAATCGGCCACTGAACCAGCGCCTGCCCCGAAGCTACCTCCGGGAATTGAACCAGAGCCGGAAGAAACCCCTGTTCCTGGCGAGAAGCCCGAACCCAAGCCTATCCCAGGGGAAACCACGCGAACCTTCAGAATTTCTGGAGATGTCCCACCCGAGATCTGGAATCGACTGGGGACCAAAGTTATTCCTAAACTGCGGAGCGGTTCAGATCTCAAGATCAGCATTGAATTCACGGTAAGAGTTGAGGGTGGAATCGCCCAGAGCTTTCAGGCTGACTTACGGCAGATTTTTGAAGACCTGGGACTCTCCAAACGCGTCAGAATTGAATAGTGCGTGATCGGGGTCTACACAATTGAGAAGACAATCAGAAAATCGTCTGGAAACGATCAAAGATTTCAAGATTTTTGACGCGCAAGTTTTGTGGATTTCATCATGGCTCGTCCACTAAGGATAGAATATCCCGGAGGAGTGTGGGAGGACCATTTGCAAATCGGTAAATGACTCCGAAGTATGAATGGAGTAAAAGAGGGCAGGGGTGTCAATGACCAAGTTATTGCCCCGTCCCTATCCAAAACGGCCCAGGGCCAAGACGGGTGAAGGAATCGGGAGAAGGGCTCTTGGGGAAGTTGGATAGGGAATTCGGCGGGGATCTGGAAGTGATCATGCACGAAATAAACACGGCCATTGCGGCCTAGGGTCATCGGATAAGCTGTCTGCAAGTCTCATTTTGACCTTGCACGCAAATCTGCCCATTAAGCATACATGATCAATCACTAATTACATGACGGGAGAATAGAGATGCCAGCTATTGTGCCAATGGAAAAGATCACTAGCAAGATATACCTCATACGAGAAAAAAGAGTCATGCTTGATCGCGACCTTGCAGGACTTTACGGGGTCAAGACGAAAGCATTGAAGCAAGCAGTGCGGAGAAATATGAAGCGGTTCCCTGAAGATTTTATGTTTGAGCTCACACAGGAAGAATTTGGAAGTTGGAGGTCACAATTTGTGACCTCCAGAGGTGACAAGATGGGTTTAAGATACCCGCCAATGGCCTTTACCGAACAGGGTGTGGCCATGCTCTCCTCGGTTCTAAACAGCGAAAGGGCCATCGAGGTCAACATCGCGATCATGAGGGCATTCATGCGTTTGCGCCAAATGCTCTCAACACATGAGGAATTGAAAAGGAAAATCGAAGCGATGGAACGAAAATACGATCGTCAATTCAGGGTCGTTTTTGAAGCCATAAAGCAGTTAATAGACACTAAAGATAAGCCCAAGAAAAGGATCGGGTTTGAAGTCAAGGAGGCGGCCGCAGCCTATTCCAAACGGGGGAAAAGGAAACCACATTAAGAAACAGACGGAGCAGTATGGGGTCTCTATTTGTTTGTCAAGAGTGTGTAGGCCTGACCCTGATGCCCGTTTGACATTTGTAACCAAAGAGACTACAAAAGAATCAGAAGAAACCCAGGAGGTGATGACGGTGCAACTTACGATTAGAATGCCAGACGAGTACAAAGAAAAGATTGACAGTCTGGCGAAAAAAATGGGCCTAAAAAAATCGGATGTGGCCCGAATGGCTTTGAAGCACTTCATTGAAGAGAACCTGGGGGATGACCGGAATGTTCCTTATGCAAGGGTTAAACATCTGGTGGGCTCGGCGCAGAGCGGCATAAAAGATTTGGGGCAGCGTCACCGGAAATATATAGTTCAGAGCATACGAAAGGACTCCTGATGCGAGTCGTGATGGATACGGGACCTTGGGTTGCCTTGATCGACCGAAGCGAAGGTCGGCATGCCGAATGTAGAGAGTGGCTTGAACAATTCCACGGGGAAATCTACAGTTCCGAGGCGGTTTTGACTGAAGTCCTATATTTGCTCAGCTTTTCCAGTCTGGCCCAGTCAGCAGCCTTAGACTTTGTGTCAAACGGTGCCGTCACTCTGGTGCCCTCCAGCATTGAGAGCCTGAAGGCAGTGAAACGACTGATGAAAAAGTATGAAGATCTGCCAATGGATTTCGCAGACGCAACCCTGGTCACCATCGGCCAGGACATTGGGGTTTTTGACGTTGTGACATTGGACAAGAAACACTTCAGCGTCTACCGCGCTGGCAGGAAAACTTTCTCGA
>JAFDIC010000594.1 GCA_019308525.1 Deltaproteobacteria bacterium | reverse complement strand
CATGAATCGAGGTCGAATGCCGTGATACTTGAATCGGCCGTGCACCCGGCCTTCACTATCGACCCTCATTTGCTCAAACGAAAAGATCTCCTGAAGGGCGATCACGTTCCCCTCCATACCGGTGATCTCCTGTAAGCTGATGAGCTTCCTGCTGCCGTCCGCCAGCCGGGAGATGTGGATGATTACGTTGACAGCCGAACTGATAAAGCGCCTCAAGAACTCGCTCGGGATGTCAACGTTGGCCATGGCCACCATGGTCTCAAGCCGCATCAAGGCGTCGCGCGGAGAATTGGCATGGATCGTCGTGAGGGAACCATCATGCCCGGTGTTCATGGCCTGGAGCATATCAAACGCTTCTTTGCCCCGCACTTCTCCCACCACAATCCGGTCGGGCCGCATTCTCAAACTGTTTATGACCAGATCCCGCTGCGTGATCTCACCCCGGCCCTCAATGTTGGGTGGGCGGGTCTCCAATCTGACGACATGCTCCTGTTTGAGTTGGAGTTCCGCCGAATCCTCGATCGTCACGATCCTTTCGTCCCCCGGAATGAAGCGGGAAAGGATGTTCAGCAAGGTCGTCTTCCCGCTTCCGGTGCCACCCGAGATCAAGACATTCAGTCTCGCCTTGACGATTCCCTTCAGGATTTCATCGATTCCGGGGACCAGGGTCTGAAAATTGATCAAGTCCTCCAGCTCGAGGGGATCGCTTGCGAAACGCCTGATCGAAAGAATCGGTCCGTCCAGGGCCAAGGGCGGAATGATGGCGTTGACCCGCGAGCCATCCGGCAACCTGGCGTCCACCATTGGTGAAAACTCATCGATGTGGCGCCCCACCGCATAAACAATCTTATGGATGATCTTCATCAAGTGGTCGTTGTCCTTGAAGCGACCATCCGTGAGCTGGAGCTTGCCGAACCTCTCCACATAGATGTGCTTGTAAGTATTTACCAGTATGTCGGAGACGGTGGGATCCTGGAGAAACGGCTCCAGAGGGCCCAAACCTAACACCTCGTCCTCAATCTCGCGGAACAGCCTTTCCCGCTCCTCCAGATTTAGTGGAAAAGTATTGGAGTCCTCCTTGATGATCTTTCCTACAATGCTTCTGATCTGGGCCTTGAGATCTTCACGACTGAGGGTGTCGATGAGGGACAGATCGATCAAGTCCAGGAGAGAATCATGGATCTTGGTCTTGAATTCGAAGTACTCGTCGGGGACCTGTCTTCCCCGCCCTCCCATAGGATGTAATTCCAAGGTTACCTTCATTTCCAAATCCGGCCCCTTTCAGTCTTTCAGGTTCAATACAGGTCCTGCGTGAAACTCCCCGCCCACAGACTGCGGCATTTCATGGGTTCCGACAACAAGCCCAGCCTCTGAGATGGATGCATTGTTGCGGGTAGGCCGGGGGCTGGGGGTCTCCCGGCCCAAGGAGTGCCCTCATCCTCCAGGACAGGGCGTTCTGGCAAATAAGAGTAGACATCTGTCACCTCTTCTTCCAGAACCCTCGTCGTTTATCAGGGATCTCGTTCCCGCCTCTTACCAGCGCTTCCGCCAGTTGTTTCAGGTTCTTCGTTATCCGCGCCCGGGGGGCAATTTCCGAAAGGGCCTTCCCCTGATTGATGGCCGCCACCGAGGTACGGTAGTCGTTAGGGATCGCCCAAAACACCCTTTTCTTGATGCACTCCTCCGCATCTTTCAGAGAAATATCCGACTTCTTGATATAACGGTTGACCACGAGTCTGACGCGATCCTCCTGCAGGTAGCCCAATTGAATCAGCGAGTTCAAGAGACGACGGGTATTGGACAGACATGGAAGGCTCAAGATGGCAACCAGCAAGAGATCGTGCGACATCTCGATCATCTTCAAGGTCGTGCTGTCCAGGGATTGGCCCGCGTCGATCACAATAAATTCAAACATCTCCTCCATGAAACCCAGCAGACGTCCCATGACCTCGGGCGCGTTGGCTTCGGCGCCGTTCAATGACGCCGGTGAAGGGAGCACATATATCCCGCTAGGATGCTCGCACAAAATATTCATCAGGAATGTGGCATCCAGTCTTCCAATGTTCTTCGTGATCTCCCCCCAATGATACTTGGGTTTGATTTCAAGAAAGAACGGAACTTCGCCGTACAAACGGTTAAG
>JAFDIC010000593.1 GCA_019308525.1 Deltaproteobacteria bacterium | reverse complement strand
AGGAAAAAGTGTTGGACTATCTGGGCGAGATGGAAAAGAGAGGAGGTATCATCGAGGTAATAAAGACCGGATGGTTCCAGTCTGAGATAGCCCGATCTGCTTACAATAAGCTCAAGGAGATAGACGAAGGGAAGAGGGTCGTTGTTGGGGTAAACAGGTTCGCTACCGATGATGGGCCCAAATTCCAGCTGCACAAGGCGGATCCCAGGGTGGCCGAAGAGATGAAGCAGAGGGTAAAGAGACTGCGGGAAGAGCGGGCCGGCAAAGCAGTGGAAAAGGCCCTGCTCAATTTGAAGAAGGCCGCCGAGAAAAAGGGAAACACGATCCCTTACATAAGGGAGGCAGTCAAGGCCTATGCCACCGTTGGTGAAATATGTGATGTCTTGCGGGAAGTCCTTGGCGAGCACCAGGGACTCACCATATAGGTTCGGTGGGGGAGAGAGACAGTGACGCAGAGACCTATCAGGGTGCTATTGGCCAAGCCGGGCCTGGACGGACATGACAGAGGGGTCAAGGTCCTGGCCCTGGGTTTGCGGGACCAAGGGATGGAAGTGATTTACACGGGACTCAGGCAGACGCCAGAGCAGATAGCTCGAGCGGCGATAGAGGAAGGGGTGGATGTGGTTGGCCTAAGCTCCCTTTCCGGTGGCCATAATGTGTACTTTCCCAGGGTCGTTGAGTGCCTCATGAAAGAAAAAACGGATGTCCTGATAGTGGGTGGAGGTATCATTCCCGAGGAAGACAGGGCGTTCTTGAAGGAAAAGGGGGTCAAGGCGATTTTCGGCCCAGGCACGCCCATCAAGGACATAGTGAAGTTCATCAGGGAGAACGCCGGGAGGGACAATCATGGGACCCCGGGTTCACGGCAAGCTCCGGGAGAGGAGCAAAAGCAGGAAAAGAACACATGAACCAGGCAGAACCTGCGGACGATGAGAAAACTGTTTGAGCTGAAAGAGAACTACGACGGGCAAGGTAAAGTTGCTCCGCTGAAGGAGGCGATTGCTCAAAGCGTAGGTCCCGGAATGAAGATTCACATGAATACCGGGGCGTACGCGAGCGCCGCGCTCCGTGAAATCACCAGGCAGTATTGGGGGAAGGACCCTGGATTCACCTTTATTTCGAGCGGTGTCACCAGTCCATGTCAGATTAGCTTCGCCTGTAGCGGGCTCGTAAGAAAGATAGTCAGTACGAACCATTCCTATATCTACCCCAGGTCCAGGCCCATTCCCTTGCTTCAGGATATGCAGGAAAAGGGGAAAATCAATGTCGAGGACTGGTCCCTCTATTCCCTGGAGCAGAGGCTGATGGCCGGTGCTTTGGGGGTGGGCTTTATGCCCACCAGATCCCTCATGGATAGCTCACTGTGCAAGGAGAATTCACACGCATTCAAGGTCATATCAGACCCCTTTGGGGAGCGGGCTGACATGGGCGTGGTAAAAGCACTTAACCCCGATGTATCCATCATACATGGCTGCGTTGCCGATAGGGAAGGGAACACCATCCTGGCACCACCATACTTTACCAGCATCTGGGGGCCAAGGGCAAGCAGGGGCGGGGTCATTGTCACTGTGGAGAGAATAGTTTCTTCCGAGTTCATCAGGCGCCACAACAGCCTTGTCAAGCTTCCCGGCTTTTTGGTGCGGTTTGTCTGCGAGGTGCCCCTTGGGGCCCATCCCCAGGGCCTTGCCTCGGAAACCGTGGGGATTTCCGGCGGGTATGGGGATGACTACGAGTTTATGGGGGAGTTTGTAGACACCAGCAGGAATTTCGAGGACCTGGAACAATGGATAAAGGAATGGATATTGGGATGCCCGAACCATGACGATTACCTGCAAAAGCTGGGTCCTGAAAGAATCCTGGCCCTCAAGGGGAAATCAGATCCCGATGCCTGGAGATCCCAGTTTCTTGAGCCCGATTCGAAAGAGGAGAAACGGGCTAAGTTCAATGCCGTTGAGATGATGATAGTGGCCGCTGCCAGGGAAATAGAAGGGTTAGTCATGGGGAAGGGGTACCACACTATCCTGGCAGGTATCGGTTCTCCTGGCCTTGCAGCTTGGTTGGCTTTCTACATGATGAAGAAGATGGGTAGGAGGGTGAGCTTGTTGACCGGGTTCGGGCAGGTTGGATATGCCCCTCGTCCA
>JAFDIC010000592.1 GCA_019308525.1 Deltaproteobacteria bacterium | reverse complement strand
AGGGCATCAAAGAACTGCTGAAGGAGATAGAAAGACACAGGGAATACTTGATGTCTTCCGGGAAGGGTTCGGCTCCCGGGAGCAGGGTTTTGAGAATTCGCGAGGAGCTTACGGAGATTATCAAAGGGCACTTGATAGGGGATGTCCTTGAAAGATTGGTCCGCTGTGATGAATTCGAAGATGCCGTAGATTCCATCTTGAAGGGGGAGACCGACCCTTATACGGCATGTGAGAAAGTGTTAGGCAAGAAGGTGAAGATCCGGATTTGAACTTACTATGATAAACCCTTGTCAGGGGAGTTTAATGCAATCATGGAAGTCGTCTGGTGGGTCCGGCAGATATTCTTGGCCTTGCTTGGATGTGTTTTCCTTGCCTTTGGTGTCCACGTGCTTATTGCCTCCTACGGGTTAAACAATCCTTTCTGGTTTGTCATGACATTTTTTTCCTCCAATTTAATAATACTGATTAGCGGCGCGCTGGTGGCTGGTTTTGTCGTTCGCATGGTCAGAAAATGGAAAGACAGGGTAAGGGAAGCAGGGGAATAGTATCCCAGGGCCGTCGTCAAAGACAGGCAATGTAAGGAATCCATTGTCTGTTATTGTACACCGCTCCCGCCACTCATAAAGAAGGCCCTAACCACAACAAGAAGGAGGTCATGGAATGCCCGCCCGCAGGAAAACAGAGCCCATAGGGAAAAAGATAGCCAAGTTGCGAAGAGAAAGGAAAATGACCCTCAAGAACCTGGCTATCGAGACCGGTCTCAAGACATCCTACCTTTCGCAGATAGAAAAGGGAGAGATCATGCCGCCGGTAGCGGTAATTCTCCAACTATCACGGGCCCTTGAAATAGACTCGGGGATCCTCTTGAGAGAGGAAAAGAGGAGGGCCGGTCAGAAGTCCGACGAGGACTACCAGAAGCGGACCGAGGACTATAGTTATCAGAACCTCACTCCAGAGGCACGACACAAGCATCTAAAGGCCTTCAAGGTGTTCATAGATCCTAAGTCAGAGCACAGGGGCGTCAGCTACCAGCACCTGGGTGAAGAGTTCATATATGTGTTGAAGGGGAAAATAGAGGTCTTCGTAGGCGAAAACAAGAACATCCTGCCCCCTGGAATGTCAATCCACTTCAATTCCTCAATAATCCATAAACTACGCAATATCAGCAGTGAGAAGGCAGAATTGCTCGTGGTCCTCTATACGCCTTGAGAGAAGGTGAGAAACCCAACCGGAGCATCCACAGGCGGTAGTCTTCAAAAGGGGATGAGAAATGGCCTTTGACCTAAATGAAGAACAAAAGATGATAAGGGCGATGGCAAGGGATTTTGCGAGGGAGGAGATCATGCCCACTGCCGGAGAACGTGACAAGAGCTGTGAGTTCCCAAGGGAAGTCCTTAGAAAGATGGGGGAATTGGGTCTCATGGGGATGAACGTCCCAGCAGAGTATGGAGGCGCCGGAGTGGATACGGTAAGTTATTGCGTAGCCTTGCAGGAAATAGCCTATGCCTGTGCATCAACCGCGGTGATCATGTCAGTACACAACTCCGTGGCATGTGGGCCCATATATCTTTTTGGTTCTGAATACCTCAAGGACAAGTATTTGAGGTCCCTGGCTTCAGGGAAAAAGATCGGTTCCTTTGCCCTTACCGAACCAGGGGCAGGCTCCGATCCCGTAAGCCAACGGGCGACAGCGGTCCGCGATGGGAACACCTATGTAATAAGCGGCACGAAGACCTTCATTACCTCGGGGAAAAACTCAGATATTACCGTGGTTACCGCCTATACCGACAGGGATAAGAGGCACAAGGGGATTAGTGCATTCGTGGTTGAAAAGGGGATGCAGGGTTTTGCTGTGGGCAGGGTAGAGGACAAGATGGGGCTCCGGTGCTCTGATACCGCTGAACTGATATTCGAGGATTGCCGTGTTCCGGAGGAGAACCTGCTTGGTAATGAGGGAGACGGATTCGGCATTGCGATGACCTCTCTGGATGGAGGAAGAATAGGAATAGCATCACAATCAGTCGGGCTGGGCATGGCATGTCTGGATGCTGCAGTCAACTATGCCAAGGAGCGCATCCAATTTGGTAGGCCTATCTCCCAGTTCCAGGGGATCAGATGGATGATAGCGGATATGGCCACCCA
>JAFDIC010000083.1 GCA_019308525.1 Deltaproteobacteria bacterium | reverse complement strand
TTTTCAAAAACTATCAAAACTATGCAATAATAGGGATAATTCTGGAATTTGTGAAAGGGTAAGGCAAATCGTGTTTCTTGATCCTCTTTTAGGGGTTTTTTCACACGACCTGGCCATTGATCTGGGTACAGCCAACACCCTGATCTTTGTAAAGGGAGACGGCATAGTGCTCGATGAACCCTCTGTGGTAGCCGTGAAAACGGATGACAGGGAGTCCAATAGAATCCTTGCCGTGGGCAAGGAGGCCAAGATGATGCTGGGAAGAACCCCCGGAAACATACGGGCCATCCGACCCATGAAGGATGGTGTTATCGCGGATTTTGAAGTGACAGAAGCGATGCTAAAGTATTTTATCAGGAAAGTACATAATCGTGCCACCCTTGTCAGACCGCGAATAGTCATCGGCGTTCTCAGTGGCATTACCCCGGTTGAAAAGAGGGCTGTCAGGGAATCTGCGGAATCCGCCGGAGCGAGAGAGGTTTTCTTCATCGAGGAGCCAATGGCCGCTGCAATAGGCGCAGGATTGCCTGTCTTGGAGGCTACCGCAAGCATGGTAGTGGATATCGGGGGTGGGACGACGGAGGTTGCAGTGATTTCCCTGGGAGGGATAGTCTACATAAAGTCGACCCGGATTGCAGGGGACAGGATGGACGATGCGATCGTTCAGCACATAAAAAGGTTTTACAACCTGCTGATCGGGATAAGCACCGCGGAGGCAATAAAGAAGGTCATCGGCAACGCCTTTCCAGGTGGACAGATGGAGACGATAGAGGTAAAGGGCAGAGACCTTGTCACAGGCATACCCAAGATTTTGACCATAGATTCTGATGAAATCAGGTATGCAATGTCGGCCCAGGTAAGGGCAATAGTGGAAGTTATTCGGAGCGCACTGGAACAGACCCCTCCAGAGCTTGCCGCAGACATCGTTGACAATGGAATCATCTTGACAGGCGGGGGGTCTCTCTTGAAAAACCTCGACATACTGTTGAAAGAGGAGACAAGGCTTCCGATTATTCGTACCCAGGACCCTCTCTCCACGGTGGTATTGGGCTTGGGACAGGCACTTGACAATCTTTCCATGCTGGAACAGGTAACTATTGATTGATGGCCCCCGAGGGAGCCATCAATCGTCCTTTTTCGGTTTCCACCTCGAGAAGGAGTTTTTTCTCCTCCTTCTCAAGATGAAACGGATGACAATTATCAATAGGGCGAAACCTATGAAGAGGGCGTCATCTTTCTTGCCGGGAGTGAAATCCGGCATGAAGTAGTACGTCAAGCCGCCTAAGAGAAGGCTTGTCCGTAAAGTCCTGGCATAGCCCATGAAAGTAAAGACGCGCAAAAAGGTCATGAAAAGGAAACACCAAAAAAGGAAGAGGAACAGGTCTGCGGTGTAGCGGTACCTTTGCGGGATTTGCTCGGAAAGGGCCCTGAGGACCCTTTCATAGAAGGAGCTTTCCTTCTTGAAACGGATCCGGATAACCTGGCCTATGGTCATCTTCTCGTCAATGTGTGTTCCGCTGGGGATTAGAAAATCGAGGGTGAACGCCGAACCCTTTTTGTGTAGCGCGTCATTGGTAGCCCTGAAGGGAAGTTGAAGGAAGTGCCGGACAGCGAGAAAACTACCACCCAGGATGGAGACCAGGAGTAATAGGAGCAGGGCTTGAGCTATTGTCTTTTTCATGACACCACGCTCCTTGTTCAAAAGGAACCCAGTGTTGAGGATAGCGGCACCTGATTCTTGTGAAGCTTTCTATCGGTTTCCTTTTTTGTTACAATTCTCCCCTCATGTGGTATCTTTGCCGGTATGAGACAACTAACCCCGGGGAATGGGCAAATATGGTTCATAGCAGAGTTTTTAGCAATAATCCAGCAAAACCTGATAGACGAGGCGGGATTGAGCCGCGAGGGGTAAAGAATTTTGGTTCCACAATCACTCTTGGTTGAGGCGATGGGGACACCCATCGCCCAGTGTTCAAAGTGCGGAGGAAGACCATGGGAAAAAAGGACGGGAGCACCCGGAGAAAGGGGCAGGAATGCTGTCTGGGAGAAAAGGTGTACATGGCGAGGCGGGGCGCAGCAGGTTTGAGTAGAATCAAACGGGCATTTGACCGGTTCAGAGAACCCATCGGACTCGATGCCCTGTTAAGGGTAGGACTCCTTGCCTCCATGCTTCTCCTTGCGGGGTGCGGAGGCGAGGACTACAGACCGGAGTTGAACGCGATAAAGGACAGACTGGAAAGGCTTGAAGCAAAGATGGAGCAAATGCAATATGCCGATCGCAAGATCGGCCGTCTGGAAGATCAGATCAAGGAGATAAGGAAATCCCTTGAAAAGCTCCAGACCCAGAGAGCAACCGTAAAAAAGAGGGTCGCGCGGGAAAGTTATCACGTCGTTCGCAGGGGAGAAACTCTTTCCGGTATTTCGAATCGTTACGGGATCTCGGTTGAAGAAATATGTCGATTGAATGGGATATCCCCCCGGGATATAATCAGGCCGGGCCAGAGGCTCCTTGTCAGGTCGGTCAAGAGATAACCTGGTCCCCAAGGGGTCAAGTAGGAATCAGGAGAGACGAGAAGATCGGGAGAGGGTAGGCTGTTATGATTACCGCAGAAAAGGTTTACAGGGATATTGTCCAGATGCCTTTGAGAGAAAGGGAAAGGTTATTCTTGATGATTGCAAGAAGGGGGTTTGAAAAGGACCTATACAAACACTATGAAGTTGAAGATGAAATAGCGGGATCTCCCTTTACCGTGAAAGAGGCAGCGGATTACCTCGGCGTATCCCAGAGGACCCTGAAAAAATGGATCGAGGAAGGCAAGATAAAATGTAAAAGGGTGGGAAGACGCAGGGTCATCGACCAGAAAGAGATAAGGGCCTTCAAGGAAAGACAGGCCAACAAGGAATAATGAGGTGTTTGTATGGCGTCGCCTCCACCACCAAGACCTTTTCTTTCCAGGCTAGCGGCTGAGCGGGTGTCCTGGGTCGTGAACAGGGGAGTTATCCAATGAAAAAGCAGATAGACCCGAGGATGCACACTGCCGAGCACTTACTGAATCAGACCATGATAAGGATGTTTGATTGCGGCCGTTGCTTTAGTGCCCACATCGAAAAAAAGAAATCTAAATGCGACTATCACTTCGATCACCCCTTGGACGAAAAAGATGAAAGGGAGATAGAGAGAAGGGTCAATGGTGCAATAGGGGCGGATCTGCCTGTTACAGAAGAGTTCATGGACAGGATGGAGGCGGATAGATACTACGATCTTGGAAGACTGCCAAGGGATGCCGACCATAAGATCAGGATAGTCAAGGTTGGTGACTATGACGCATGTCCCTGTATCGGGCCCCATGTCAGTTCCACAGGGGAAATAGGGCTGTTCAGGATTGTGTCCACCAGCTTTGATGATGGAGTACTTAGAATAAGGTTTAGGCTTGAAGGAAGATAGAAAGGGCAAAGCACACTTAAGGGTCCTGCATGACAAGAAGTACTTTGAGATGAAGTGGGGGAGGTACCTGGTCGTAGCTGCATCCTTAGAACGACCGCCCTTTAGGATCGATGGGGTGGTGGTTGAAGAAGATACCTTTCTTGTCATGAGTGCACCACCGGTGGTGAAGGAGGTAAAGGATCCACTGATGAAGATCAAGACCCGGCTGATAGAGACCCGGCCCGAAAGACCTGGCAGCCTGTTGGTCAAGGGGGAATCACCTTGCAGGTTCCTGGCTATCATCTACGATTTCAACCAGGAAACCATCTGCAAAGAGGAGTGGATAGAAGAATGTCTTGCCCGGGTGCTGAGGGAGACTGATAGGAGGGGGTTTCAATCCATAGGGCTTCCACTGATGGGGACCGGCTATGGCCTGGTTGGAATAGACCGCTTTGTTGCAATACTCAAAAAGAGCCTTGCAGAGAGCCCGCCCGCAGGCCTTGAACGGATCTGGCTCATTACCTCCGGCAGAACAGGCGTGAAGGACCTGGGGATGATCCGTAAGCTCTTGGGATGATGGAACAAACAAGGGGTCCCATGATTTCCAGGGCTGAAGAGGACTACATACTGGAAAATGCCTATGTCCCGGAACACGGCCTGGGGCTGATGGTCAGTTTGTCAGGCGGCGAGCCCTTTCTCATTGACAAGCGATTCCTCGCTCTAAAGAACCAAGAGTGGGTCATACTGGTGGGCTACCCCCTGGTAGGGGAATTTTCCCCGGACTCCCTGGTTGAAGCGATCGAGCGGGCAAAAAAAATTTTCAGCCCTCCCCATCTTTCAATAATAGCCCCCCAACTACCCGGTTTCCTCAGGGAGTCCGCGAGGGAAAGGGAGGAGGATGACTACTATACCCTGGATTTGACGTCTTGCAAGCCGAAAAGCGGCTTAAAGCGTATGGTCAGGAAGGCCAGGGCGTTGCTGACCATAGGTATTTCCCATGAAATGGCCGGGGAACACGATGAAATCATCGAGGAGTTCGTAAACAGGGTCAGGCCACCTGAGAGGGTCAAGAACCTGCTGTTTAAGGTACCACAGGTTCTGAGACATTCGGATATGGCGATTCTGTTGAATGCACGGGACCTGAGGGGCCGCTTGGCCGCCTTTTATGCAGTAGACATGCAACCAAGACACTTTTCTACCTATGTCATAGGCTGCCATTCCAAGATCAACTATGTCCCAGGTGCTTCAGACCTTTTGTGCCACGAGATGATCAGGTTGAGCGGGAAGAAAGGCAAGAGATATGTTCACCTGGGGCTGGGTGTGAACCAGGGAATAAGGAAATTCAAGGAGAAGTGGGGTGGGAAGCCAACCTTGAGGTACGAGATGTGTGAGCTGGTTTTGAGGAGGCCCTCCATCCTCGAAACCCTTCAGAGAGTAATAGGGTGAACCATTCCGCCGGGGTTAGGATCTATTTGGGAAAAGGATGAGACAAAAAGAACTGAGAATGGCCTGGCAGGTGGAAAAAGAGGGGAAAAGATCCTTTTTTGTTGGAACGGCACATTTTTTCCCGTATAGTTTCAAGAAGTCCCTGTCAAAGATGCTGGATGAGTCCAGGATAGCTCTGTTTGAAGGTCCCCTGGACAGGGAGAGCATGGAAAAGGTGCTCCGTGCCGGGTCGTTGGAGGGGGGAGAATCGCCCCTCCTGAGGGACCTTGACGAGAGAAGCGTCTCGGAGATCAAGAAGACCGTCATACCTACGTGCAGAAGGAGAAGGTCTCTCTTTGTCTTGCGCCGTCGAAGGCTTGACGTGGAAGACCCCCTTCTCAGCATGATAAGGGGGATGAAGCCCTGGCTGGCATTATTTACCCTTTGGACCCAGTTTCTAAGACAAAAGGGGTGGGAAAGCTCGGTAGACTTGGAGGCATACAGCCTCGCGAAAGAGACAGGCAAGGAAATAGGTCATCTCGAGAGTATTGAAGAACAGATAGAAGTCCTGGAAGGCATTTCCTATGAAAGGATTCTTGACTTCCTGAAAAGGGTCAGGCATTGGGATGAGTATGCCGAGGGATATGTTGAGTGCTACCTGAAAGGTGATTTGGAAGGCCTGAGGTCCAACGCCTACGGTTTTCCCAGTCGGCACCACAGCGTGATAGATCAGCGGGATCTGGTATTCTATGCCAGGATGAAGGAATACCTTGAGGAAGGGGGGGGCCTTATCTGTGTCGGGGCCCCCCATATGCACGGCATAAGGGAGTTGGCCGAGGCCGATGGTTTTACATTCACTCAAACGAGAGAATAAGAGGCGGAGAGAGCCGAAAGAAGAGGGGCATCAAAGATTGGAGGAGTGAAAAATGTATTTCAGGACAAAAGTGGGTTTATTGATCATTGGGATTGGCTTGCTGCTTTTCATGTCCGCGTGTGCGCAAAGCCGAGCCAAAATAAGAATAGAGAAGGGGTTAACCGCGCGCGATCTGGCAAGTGAACGGGACAAATTCCTTATCTATTACGCGGGTTCCCCCAGCCGGCCCATAGGGATACTGTTTGATCCAAAGAACGACGGCGTCAGACTGGTAGGTGAAAGATGGGTGAAAGTGGAAGATGAGAGAACCCTGTCGCTTATCCTTGAGGCGATCCAGGATGGGACCTCCCTCAACAAGATTACGGCCCGACAAGGTGACCAGTTATTCGGATATTTCTCTAAGACGGAATATACGAGAATCGTACGGCCTTCCGTTACGTCGGGCTATAGTGTTCTTGCCAGGATTGTGGACGAGAACACGGTGCGTGTCGATCTTGTGAGATATCAAGAGCAGATACCCTCCAATTACTGATTGGAGGTAGAAACGTCATCTCTGCGAGTATTGTTTTCTAATCCCTCTTTGGGTCCGGTTCTCCGCAGCCTGCTGCGGGGCGGTCGATTGATGGAAGAGGGCGGGCAGGGCCCCGGCGGAACTGTTTGCCGGGATTCCTGTCACCGATTGTCGAACTCTTCAGGCTGGTGCCATTCCTGCTTTCGAAGATGCTCCTCAAGGCCGAATACGGGTTCGATGATCTTGACCGGGAGTTTCAGCGTCCTCTCTACCATGCCGACGATTCCGGCGCCCACTGCGGAGGGCGGCAGGGGCGATACACTCGGGTTATCCCGTGGCCCCTTTACCTTGAAGGCAATGGAAATCAGGGAGCCGCCCGTGATATAGCCCAGAACCGGTATGTTTTTCAATATGCTATCCGCGGTCCTCAAGGGGGAAACAATCAGGGTGAGATCGAGTGTATCGGCGACGGGATCGAGTTCGCCCTGGAAAAAGATTTCCATGGAAGGGGCGTCAATGATTCCTTCCTGGAAGTAAAGCCTTCCCTCTTTTACCAATATCTTTGATTTCACGAAGTTGTAAGGGAAACCCTCGGCATGGAGATCAGGAAATTTTCCGGCAAAGACCTCTATCAAATTGAGGTAGCTCAAGACATTTTGCAGGGGAATGCTCTTCTTGATCTTTCCTTCCCGCGCCTCGAATGCCAAGTTTCCGTGAAATGATCGGGCAAGCTGGGTGCGGTTTCCCTCTGCGGCCAGCTTTCCACTGAGATTGAAGCTTCCTGTAGCCAGGGGACCCTTGTCAAAGAGACAGGAAATGGCGGGAAGCATCTCCGCCTCCCTGGCATCTACTTCCAGGTTTATGTCCACCTTGCCCTCCCCCAGTTCAACATTGCCGCGAGTCGTTATGCCGCACAATCTGGCATTTCCTATTGAGACCCGCGCACCTTCCCCTGAGATCAGGATCTCGGCAAGAAAGGGACTCCATTTGAGGTCCCCGTAAGTCAGTTCTTCAGAACTAAGTCTGATCCGCCCTTTGATTGACGGGTAATTCGGCCCGGTAATGGCTTCCTTTTTCTTGCTCCCATGAAGAGGTTTAAGGAGCTTTTCCATGGTGGTGATATCCAGCGACGGGGCAAAGAGCTCCAGGTCCAGGAGAAGACCTCGCGGCAGGAGCCTGACTTGCCCGTCCAATTCCAGCTCCATGCCATCCACTATGAGTTCGGCAGGCTGAAAGCTTATGGCGCCATCCTGTGAGGCCTCGATCCGGATGTTTGTGAATCTCTCCACAGGAACGGTAGTTGGAAGGAAGGGCAGGGTGACCTCCTCTAGCGTCAGGAATCCCTGGAACTTGGATTGGTGCAAGCGATGCCTGAAGATGCGGGCACTCATACTCCCCCGCAAGGAGCCGGAAGGGGGCTCAGTGAAAACAAGGACCTTTTTCAGGGTTTCAGCGGAGAGCTGCCCTTCGAAGGAAAGATCGATGGTCTCCAAAGAAGGATCCATGACAATGGATACCCTGGCCTCCTTGCCAGTGTCTTCCAAATACAGCTTCTGCTCCAAGCCGGACTCTGCCCCGCGCGTGAGCGCAAATAGCATCCTGGGTCCTCTCTCGAATGTCAAATCACCGTCAAAACGAGTCGTTACCCCGGATTTCCAAAAGAATCTCCCTCTTGATAGGTCCAGGGAGCCCCTGATCCTGGCATAGGTCCTCATTGAGAGGCGTTCCTGGAGCCATCGAATGAATGTCTCCCCCAGCTCTCCTTCCACCTCCGCATCCACCCCTTCAAGGCCCTTCAGGTAGTTCGTGAAGGCCCCGGAAGCATTGATGGAGGCGTCGAGCAGCTCCAGGCGCAGGTCTTGGATGAATCCAACGTGATCTGCTGGATTCCCCTTGGTCCAAAACCGCCCCTCAATAATCTTCAGTGGGGGGAAAGGATCTCTCGTCACCAGGGAAATGCCTCGCATATCGCCCCCCGCTGAAAAGCTCCATTCTTGAGGGGCGTACGATGGCCCTTCGATCTCAAGCTTGTTGAAGAAGATCCTTCCCGTGAGTGTGTCCACCAGGTCCAAGGCGCGGCTTGTTTTGCCATAGGCCCTGATCCAGGACAAGATTTCTTGAACGTCCATCTCCGCCTGCCCCACGGTGAATCTCATGTGCTCTTTGCGAAGGTCTACTCGGAGAGACAGGTCCTTGAAGGAGGAGGAACCGACGGTGCCGCTGACGCTTTCAGCCACGACAACGCCCCCTGAAAGACGGAGGCTGCCTTCCCTGATACTGATGGAATAGGGGCACCTCTGGTATTGGCATGAGAAGCTGAAAGAGACCACATCCATGCTTATCTGAACCCCTGAAGCGGTGTCACTCAGGTGGAGCCTGCCACTGGCCACGCCCTCGAGATCCTTCAGGAGACTGAGTTCTTTCTTGACCGAGTCCGCCTTCACGACTTTGCCGAGGAGAGAGTGTAGCTGGGAGAGGTCAGCCTGAATCCCCATATCCAGGCTAAAGGCCACCGGCTTTTCCCTGAAAACAAGCCTCAGCCTGCCCCCATCCCCGCGGGAATTCTGCAATGAGGCCTGTAGGTTCTCTCCCTCGATTATCCCATTGCCGACCTTGGCGCTCCCCCTGACCCCTGTGAGGTTGAAGTCTATGCCAGGGACGAATATTTCACCATCCACAATCCTGCCCTCCAGGTGCATGCTGTCCGAGCTCAGCAGTTCCCCCAGGGAGGTCCCCATGGAACTGATCCTCAGCTCCGGGACCTCACCGCCCCTGAGGATCCGGAACACCTGGACTACATCAGGTTCATGCCTGAACAGGGTCAGGATGACCTCTCTGGTGGTTTCCACTTCAACCCCTTTTCCTTTGAGTACGACGTTCGCAAGCCGGGATCTCATGTCCAGTTGTAGGTCTCCTGAAAGTGAAAGCCTGGGATAATCAAGGACAAGATCTTTGATTGATACCTTCATGGTTTCTTGCCCAAGGGAAAATCGCCCCTCAATTCTCTTGCCCTTCAGGGGCAGGGCCTCCTTACTGCTTAGAAGGGTGAGGCGGGGGTTGGAGACAAGAACTCGGGCGTCCATGTCTCTTGGGGAGTGAAAGTCAAAATCAATCCCAATATCCATCTCGGAGTCACGCACCCGGTACCGGGTGGCCTCCAAGAAATGGTTTGCTATTTCATGGGGCCTGAAGCCCTCAAGGCTGACATGGCCCGTGGCACTGGAGTCTCTCAGCAGCATCACCGCCTTGATAGTCCCTTTCTTCCAGAGGCTCGCCCGTGAATCCACCACTACCCGGACCCTGTTTGAATTAAGATCCACGTTGCAATCTATCTCCCAGAACCGGGCGATTTCCCTGTCCTCCCTCCTGATGACAAGGTTCCCCTTGCTCACTGTCAGGTCTGCGTTGGGCACGAGGAATAGAATCTCATCCAGGTACGCCCTTATTTGAGCCCCCATGTCGCCGAACGGGGCACTCCCGGTCGCCCCGGTCGACTCCCTTTCCCTGGAGCGGAGAAAGATTGTGAAATCGGGCCCCATGGCGCGGCCCTCATCGAAAATGAGCTTGGCCTTTAGAAGGGGGAAAAGCCGGGGGTAAATGATCAAGGTATCAATTCTGCCCTCCAGTTTCTTCTTTATGGATATCTCAATGTTCCGAAGGGTGATTCGGGGGAAGGGCAGAACCTTGAAATCCAGTTCTTCAATCCGGGCATCCCCCTTGATCTTTTCAGACAGGACACTCTCAACCCGGGTCTTGACAAGTTGGATGTTGACGAGCCTGGGCAATACCAGCAGGATAGAAACAGAGATCACCACCACAACTATTCCCGCTATCAGCAGCCACCGAGATATTTTACCATGTCCTGCCACGAAATGTACCCCTCTGCCCGATCGGACCTGGCCGCACAAGGATCAAAGCCCTCTTTAGGGCCTAATTCCCCGCATCCTGCTGCCTATGGTCATGTATAATGCCCCTGGATGTGTCATGGGCCCTGAGGTATCCAGGAGCCAGGAGTCAGAATCCAGAAGACCAAGGCTAGTATGAACCCGCGTGTGTGGTTCTCCTGTTCTGGCTCCTGGATTCTTGATGCTCCGCAGCTTGCTCCAGGGCAGTTCATTTCCAGGCCCGCCCTGTCCTTCTGTTCTTTATATGGCAATTGGGTGGGGCTTTCAACCCATCATCGGGGCAGGAAGGCCAAGAAATAAACTCCTTGATTAAGTGGCGGTTTTTCCCTATAGATTAGGACACCAATCTTGTGGATAGAGGTGGGATATTGGCATTCTACTTACCGCCCAATTTCTCTAAACATGTGTTTGTGCCATGCGCCTACTATTTCCTTCAGGCCTACCTGTCACTCTTGAGATTCAGGGTGACGGGAGAGGAAGATCTCTTTGAGACCTTGAAGTCCCGGCGCCGAATCATCGTAGCCCTTTGGCACCAGAGAATCCTCCCCTCTTTGCGCTATGTAAAGAGATTCAAGAGTTTCAACGCGTGCATCATGATAAGCCAGAGCAGGGACGGAGATCTCGTCTCGCCTATCGCAGAAAGGCTTGGCCTTCGGCCTGTAAGGGGCTCCAGTACCCGGGGAGGGAGGAAGGCTCTGATGACCATTCTGAGGGAATTGAGAGGGAGTCAGGGGGCCGTCCACATAGTTGACGGACCCCTTGGCCCAAAAGGAGTGGTCAAGCCAGGGTTGATTCAAATGGCTCAGGTAACCGGTGCGGCGATAGTGCCGATATACGTAACCGCTGACAGGGCCTGGCTGATGAAAAGCTGGGATCGTTTTCTCGTTCCAAAACCCATGAGCACGGTTGTCATACGCTGGGGAAGACCTTTCCTGGTCCCGAGGCGACTCGACCCGGAGTCCTTCGAGGCCCTCAGGAAGGAGATCGAAGATGAGATGGCAGAGGGTTATGCGCTGGAAGACCTGAGGTGCGGATGGAAAGAGCCCCTGTGAACCGGAGTCAGCCGCTCGACATGTATTGAGGGGATTGCGAAAGTAACTATGGAAAGATAGCCTTTCAGCCGGGAATCAGGAGGGATGGTTCCTAGACCAGCTTGGGGGGTTGGCCGGTACAGGACACCACGATGCTCCAAAACCTACC
>JAFDIC010000082.1 GCA_019308525.1 Deltaproteobacteria bacterium | reverse complement strand
TGGTAGTCCATTTCAAAAACCATCACCACGGCCCACTTAATCTGTTCAGGCACATATTGGGGAACGGATTTGGCACCACCGGGACTTTCGTTTCCATCACCCTTGTCGGCTTCTTCGTCATAGGTATGGGAGTATAACCAGCGTCTGTCAATCTTGCAGATCCCCACGTCGTCGGCTCCGAACCATCTTGCCACCTTCTTTATCTTTTTGGTCAAGGATCCCGGGTCAGTATCTCTGAGCCGCGCCCCCTCAGGTGGTTTACTCCTCAAGAAATCAAGTTCAGGGCAAATCCTTCTTGCAGCTTCTGCGAAGTCACGGGTTCTCTTAGGTGGATTGGGCACGGAAGTGTTAAGGAGCCCCAGGAGGGTTCCGCGACGGCAACCCCAGTAAAGGGCCCAGTCCTCCAAATAATACCCTGGTTTGTTCTTGACCGCACCGGGAACGCTCCAGTCGTCCAGAACTTCCTTGAGCACAGGGTCCCAGGTCGTGCGGTTGCCAGCAGTGTTTTTCTGATCAAATCTCACTACGGTGCCCTTGATGTATTTATCTTCCCATTGGTGCAGTGTAAGCCTCTTCATTGATTAATCTCATTGTTGGGTGTTGCGCCTCAACCCAGGTTGAACTCTCGGCTTAGCGCTTCTATCTCTTTCCCAGTTTCAGGCTGAAAAGATCATTCAGAGCGGTACCAACGAAATTAAAGCCGCAGTTAATCAGGGCAATACATACCCCGGGTGGAACAATCCACCACCACGCACCCTGCATGAAGGCCCCCTGTGCCTGGGCAAAATGCAGCATCACGCCCCAGCTCTTATGGGTAGGGTCACCGAGGCCCAGGAAGCTCAAGCCTGCCTCCGTCAATATGGCATACATTATTTCCATGACCGCGTAGGCCAGCACAATGCCCAGGATATTCGGAAGTATATGGCTGGCAATGATATGAAGGTTGCCTGCCCCCATGGCCCTGGAAGCTTCGACAAAAGAGAACTCCTTGATTGATAGAATCTGGGCCCTGATTGGCCTTGTGACGGTTGCCCAGCCGACCAGGCAATATACGAAAACAATGGTCCCTATGCCTGGCCCCAGGTATGCTCCCAGTGCAAGCATCAAGGGAAGACGGGGCATGATCAGTACCACGTCTGTTACTCTCATCAATACCTCGTCCACCACTCCTCCAAAATACCCCGAAATGACGCCAATTGTTACGCCCGCAGAAACAATGATTGCGGCTGCAATGAGGCCGATCGTCAGTGAAACCCTGCCTGCATAAATCAGTTCGCTGAGAATATCATTTCCTATATCGTTCGTCCCAAGGAGGTGTTCCCGGCTGGGCGGATCAAACCGCTTCTTGAAACGCTTGTCCGGATCATAAGGGGCCAGATAGGGGGCCAGCAAAAGAACCAGGAAGAAGAAGAGGACAATAACCAGCCCGAAGACCGCAGTCTTCCTTTGGCTATACACGCGCCAGAAATGGTGGATTTTCCTGCTCCTCAACATAACCAACCTTGGAAGAACCTAGTACCTCACCCTGGGGTCAAGGTATAGATAGGCGATATCAACGAAAAGATTTGCCATAATGATAAGCACCGAAAACATCAAGAAACATCCCTGAACCACGGGATAGTCGCGCGCTATTACTGACTCATACAACAGTCTGCCCAGACCGGAGTAAGAAAAGATAGTTTCTATATACACCGAGGCGCCTATTACCATGACAAAGCTCATTCCGAACATGGTTACCATTGGCAGAAGCGAATTCCTGGCCGCATGCATGTATTTTATCCTGCTTTGACTCAGCCCCTTGGCTTCAGCCGTAATAATGTACTGTTCCTTTAGCGTGGTGACCATGGTGTTCCTCAAGACAAGCTGGTACATGGCATACTGGCTGATGGTAAATGATATAATCGGCAGGGCAGCATGTTTCATAATGTCAACCAGATGTTCAAAGATGCCCGAATAAGCAACTCCTTCCGTGTAAGTTCCGCTCAGCGGAAACCAGCCGAACTGGAAGGAAAACACGTAAAGGAAGACCATTGCGATCCAAAAAATAGGCGTTGATATGATAGCCAGAGAGGTAGTCTGTAAGATCGAGTCTATCTTTTTGCCGGCCTTCCAGCCCGCTGTCACTCCTGCAATAAACCCGAGAATAGCCTGGAGTATTACAGAGGGCACCATAACCAGGGCGGTCCAGGGCAAAGCCTCCATTACGACATCCCGCACTGGCAAAGGATATTGGCGAAAAGATATCCCCAGATCTCCCCTGAATATCCCAATGAAGTATTTATGAAATTGCTCCCAAACAGGTTCATCCAGTCCAAATCGCTCAATAAGTGCCTGTCGTGACTCCGGGGTCAACTTGACCCCCCCCGCAAGCACGTCTACGGGATTTCCCGGCATCAATCTGGGAATGGCAAAATTTATCACCAGGGCAACCAGGAAAACGATGACAATTGTGGTGAACCTTCTGACCAGCCAGTGCAAGTTGCGGCTCCCTCAAAAATTTTCAATGACATAGAAATGAGATTCCCCTCGTGGACATTAAGCTCTTAGAGACGTGGGAATCGCACAACTGGAAAACCCAGAACCTTGCGGCCTGCCAGGAAAACCTTTGGCAGGTCGCAGGTCAGTCATGTTATTTTGGGCGCAAAGACGTGAGGTTCAACAATGATGCCACCGGATAATACATATTCCCATACACTACCATTTCCGTATCCCATCCCGCAAATTTGTCCGTCCTGTAAGCGTAAAGCATATTCTTGTGGCACAGCGTTATTGTGGGCAATTCCTCTGCGAACATTTCCTGTGCCTTCATCATCATCTGGACGCGCTTCCCCTCGTCCATCTCTCTTCTTATTTTTCTCAGCAACGCTTGGGCTTCTTCATTCTTCCAGCCACACGCATTGGCGTTCATCCAGTGAGAATCGGTCTCAGGCCCCCATTCTGTTGTGTAATACTCAAGGCCTTTGACTGTCGAATTGTGCGGTCCCAGGAATTCCCAGTCCTGTGTCCGTTTGGGGTTATATATAATACCGTGGTACACGGTATGAGGATCTGAAGGAAGCACTTCTGCTTCAATGCCTATCTCTCTCATGTTCTCCTTCATGATCTGGGCTGTTCTAACAAAGGAGGGCCAGTTGGGCTGTCTCAATCTAACTTTGAATCTCCCCCTGTCAGTGACCCGGATCCCATCTCTTCCTCGCCTGAAACCCAGACTATCAAGAATGGCATTGGCCTTGGCGTATCGCTCTTCGGCGGTCATGTTCATCCCTGGCCAGGTGAGTTTTTTGTTTGCGTATTTGGCGTAAAGTGGGGGAAGGAAACCCATCAGGGGTGGATCAGCATAGCCTGACATGCCGACCTCGATGATCTCTTTTCTGTCTACTGCGAGGCTTATGGCGTGACGAACTTCCTTGAGGTTCAAAGGATATCTTCGGTGGTTGGGTAGCAAATGTGTCGAAAAGGAACCTTGAGCAACAACTACCTTGATGTTCGGGTTCTTCTCCAGAATCGGAATAATTGAAAAAGTTCCGCGAATTTCCTCCACCGCATCCACATCACCCCTTTGGAGGGCCATGAATTTGGCCTCCGTATTCGTGTACACCTTATACAGGACTCCATCCACGTGTACAGGGCCTTGCCAGTAGTTCTTGTTCTTGACCACATATAAGTATCTTTCTGGCTTGTACTCCTTGAAAACAAAAGGCCCGCTCCCCACTGGATTTGAATTTACAAATTTTCCCACATCGCCGACCTTTGACCAGATGTGCTTCGGCACAATAAAGGCCCCGCTCGCACCCCAGAAAAAGTTCGCATAGTCTTCCTTCATGATGAATTTGAGAGTATGGTCATCCATGACCTGAATGGACTGTACGAAGGGTTCTATCTTGCTTCCGGCATCCAGGTTGTATTTGAAGGCCACTTCAAAGGTAAATTTCACATCCTCGGCGGTAACAGGGAGTCCGTCGTGCCACTTGGCCCGGTCATCCAGATGGACAGTCCACGTTTTCTTCCCTTTGTCATACTCCCAGGTTTTTGCAAGCCAGGGCTCCACTCCCCCCCTGAACTTGGGGATCCAAAGTGGTTCATAGATAAGCGAATTCCAGGCGAACTCCGTCCCTGCCTTTACGTTGAAGGGATTCATACCCGGCTGTGAGGATTCAACCCATGCTACCCGAAATACATTCTTGCTTGCGGCTGAGGCCTCTCCCGCGGTGAGACCCCAGGTAACAAAAGGGAACACCATCCCGAAAACGACAATGCCTAGCAACAATCTCTTCCTCATGGAACTTCCTCCTTTCTTTGATGTTATCTTTACACTACCTATCATCCAAAGAGTCCTGCCATTGTTCCCACCCCCTTTCATTGGACTAGAGGCACTTTATTCTCCGCAATGCCTTTGCACCCATCTTCCCCTTCTCTGAGATCGCACTGGTATCGTTGTCCTATTCTCACACGTCTCCACCTGACAATTTTCGCCTTTTCTAAAGTTTCTGTGTATTTCGCACAATACAGCATCGACCTAATCTGGATCCTCTTGTATGCTCTAATACAAAGGACGAATATGCGGATAGAAACTGGTGGACTTGTTGGGGAAATGGCCAAGGATAAGCCAAGGCGTTGACAACACGGTCGTGGATCAAAAATACCGGGCGAAATGATCGTCTAGACCCCATCTTTTTCCCAGTTGATCTGATATGTATGTGGAGGAAATTCTTACATTATCGTTGGTGATTCACCTCTGGTCTATGCTCCTGGTATAGTGACCAGAAAAAGCCAAGCCCAATTTTGATGGCTTCCTAAAAATTCTACGTTGCGTTTCGGCCCAACAATTCGCGATATGGGTTCAGCATTGGCAGGAACGATCTTACTTATCCTCGTATGAAACTTCCTGGAGAAAGTTTCATTCTCGTTCAATCCGGACTTTTTTGCCCGGCGGCGGAGCTGAATTCTTTCCCCCAATAGCACGGCACAGCATTCGGTCTCTGTCTCCCGCAAAGCTGGATCTTCGCCTGGCCCTAAGAACCGGGTTTTTCGATGAACAACAAGGTCTCATCATCCTGGTTCACACTTGGGCTGAAAAGTGGCTCTATGAATCCACAAAAGAACCTTCACATCCCTATACCCATGAAAGGCAAGAGATCAGAAAATGGGGGCTCGATGATCTCCTGGAGCCTCGACCCCGGACAGTAGGCGGCAGGGAAAGAGGTCGCTAAGACCCCGAGCCCTCTTAAACGGCAAATCATCTTGACGCTTTCTAGAAGCCAAGTTTCTCTGTACGGGAATCAGATCTGCCTGCGGGCAAACCTTCCATGGGCGGTTTCACCACCCCGGTCCCCGCCCACATATCCTGTATCGGGGACGGCCTGAATTCCTCCCTGATAGCGCCTTCCACCCTGAAGCATTTATTCCCGTCCTCCTGGCAGGCCTCTTCACAGGCCAGGCACACCAGGCATTCCTGCATGTTCACAGCCAGTACCTTCTTCTGCTCCCTGTCCCAGTCAAGCACCTCCACCGGGCAACTGTCAACACAATTAAGGCAGGACTGGCCAAGGCATTTCTTGTGATCAATTACAATCTCTATCTTTTGCTCTAGCATGACATTCCCCCCTTATGAAACTCCCTTGCCAGGAGCTAACCCCTTGATCGGTATCCTTCCACCGGGTATCTTCACCGCCCCTTTCCTGGTGGGTGCCGTATACAGATTCATCTCTCCATTGACCTTCTTTATCCTTATATCCTTTATCCACAAATCATTGTCCATGTACGGGTAATCCAATCGGTTATGGACGCCGCGGGTCTCCGTCCTCAGCAGGGCCGCCCTGGCATGCATCTCCTGGCAATCAAACATGAAGTCAACCTCGCATGCCAATCGAAGCTCCCTCGCGTCTCTTGCGTAAAGTTTTTCGTCAGCAGTCTCTCTCAGGTTAGCGAGCTCCTCAAGGCCATCCAGGAGCCATTGCTCTGTCTTCAGTACCCCGAATTTCTCCATGCTCAAATCCTGTATAGCCTTCCTGATTGCGCGGGCGTCCCCGTCAGTGCTCGCAGGCCTTGACATCATCCGGTCAAGATGATCCTTCTTTTCTTTGACCTGGACGGGGTCCGGTTTTACCAGGGCTCGATTCATCGCCCATTCAGCGGCAGACCTGCCTGCCCTGACCCCGAAGACCAGGCTGTACTTGAGGTCCTCCCCGTAGGACACCTCACCTCCAGCAAAAAGACCCGGCAGGCTGGTGTAACAATCCTCCGTTATCTTGATACCACCCCAGGAACCCAGCGCGCCCGGATACATGTGTATGGGCTTGTTCTTCCAGTCAAAGTTCCTCATGGCATGAAGACCTGCGATACCTTTCGGCTCCGCCATCCATACTTCCTCGGGAACGTGTCTGAAATCACACAATACCCCCCCTTCATCACCCCTCCCTTCATACACTTCGTTCGCCATGGCCCGGGCAATAGTCGCTACGTTATCGATCACCGGTGTGCCATACTTGATATGAAAGGGGTCACCAGGCTTCAAGGTGGCATCAGGGCCCAATGTAATGTAATTTGGCAGGAAATCTTCTCCGTTTGCATTGGTCAGATTGACCATGGTCCTTGCATAGGAAGGTGGAATCCAGTACTGGGGTTGGCCCTTCTCAGATATGATCCAGGCATCAAAACTCTCGTATTCCATCATGTTCATCTCCACGCCATTGCGATAGGCTATTGCGTGCCCATCGCCCGTGGATCGGACCGGCGTGTTGTTCCGGGCCCAGCATTCCCCGGCACCTCCCGTGGCCATCACAACTGCCCTGGCATTTACCACAATAAAATCACCCTTCTTTACATCAAATCCAACCGCCCCGACAACCTCTCCATCGACCGTCAGAAGATCAGTAATGTTGAAAAACTTGATAAGTTTGCACCCTATATCCTGCACATAGTGCCACATTGGACCGGTCGTGGCCCAGCCCATTCTCCCCGGTGGACCGTAGCTCTTCTGGTCCCTGGGGTTCAGCACACCAAACTCCGCCAGCTCGTCCTGGTAAGGAACCTGCTCAACTGCATTGATTTCCTCCAGCCGCTGGTCCTTCCCGTACATGATCGCCCAGGCCCCTCCCTTCACGCCTCTCTCAAACAGGCTCTTGAGAGGTGTGGGCATGGAAAGGGACCAGTAATTCATCACGATGCCCTGTGTCCCTCCTGCGACAGATGAAAGATTGGTTCTTCCTGTGCTCTTTTCAGCAATGATTACGTCCAGGTCATACCTCCTGGCCTGTATCGCCGCCCTCAGACCGGCAATACCGGCACCAATGACCAGGACATCGGTCGTAAGAGTATTAATAGCCATCTAGCTTTTCCTCCTTTGCTTGATTACTTGGATTGAATGATTTTACTAGCCTCATTGACAAAAACCTTCCCCCTTCCTCTGTTGCTAAACACGGCAACTAACCAGTGAATTCTTGAGTGGAGATGAAACTTAATATATGATATATGATGTTAGTTTCAGCATGTCAAGAAAAAAATCACACGGTTAATGGCATCCAAAAACGCGTACAGCCTCCCCATGAAACAAAAGCAATTGGTTGTATTATCAGGTAGTTGATATGTGTTTTGACATGAAACGAACCATCCTGTCCATGCCCTCCCTGCAGTCCTCCAGGGCTCTGGCATAGGAAAGCCGAAAAAAGCCCTCTCCCTTATTCCCGAATCCCGATCCCGGCACAATCGCAACACCCCCCTCTTCCAAGAGTAAATCTGAAAAGGCCTCTGAATTCAGACCAGGCGCTTGATACTTGACGAATACGTAAAAAGCACCCAGGGGAGTGATGGGACAGCCAAGGCCGGGAGCACTTGCAATGCCGGCCAGGATTACCTTTCGCCTTCGAGCATACTCCTTTACCATGGTATCCACACAATCCTGCGGCCCCCTCAGGGCAGCCAGGGCACCCGCCTGGGCAAAGGAACACACGGAAAGAATCACGTTTTGATGAACCTTGATGGCACCTCCGATCACCTCTTTCCGTCCCGCCAGGTACCCGACACGCCATCCAGTCATGGAATAGGTTTTTGACAGGGTTCCGCAGATGACAACATGAGGTTTCATACCCTGCACTGAGGCGGGGCTGAGGTAATCACTTCCCGCGTAGAGGATGCGATCATAGGCTTCGTCAGAGACCACAAGCAGGTTATTCTCTTTGGCGAATTCACAGGTCTCTTCCACCTCCTCTGAGGACAAGACCCCGCCCGTGGGGTTATGGGGGGAATTGACAATAATTGCCTTTGTCCTTTCACTGAGAAGGCGCTTCGCCTCATCCAGATCCGGAGCGATGGTTTTCTCGTTTCTGAAGGGGATGGGGATGGCAGTGCCGCCTGCCAATGTGATTGACGTGTAGAAGGGGCCATAGCCTGGATCAGGGACCAAAACTTCGTCACCGGGGCCTATAAGGGCCTGTAACATAATAAACAGGGCCTCCTGCCCGCCCGATGTCACCATGATCTCTGAACCTGGATCGTATCTCACGCCCTTATGCTGTAAAAGGCTCTCCGCTATTGCTTCCCTCAGCTCTGGGATACCAGTGCTCGGGGCGTAATGGACCATGCCCTCCTTCAAAGCGCGATATGCGGCCTCCTTGATATGAGTCGGCGTATCAAAATCTGGTCGGCCGCTTTCAAAATGAATGATCCTCTTACCGCTTTCTTCCAGTCGCGCCGCCTTTTCAGAGATCCTTCTTATGGGCGAGTATTTGATCTCCGAAATTCGATCCGCCAAGGATAGTTCAATCATTGATTCAGACCCTCCTTCCTTAACCAGGAATTCTCCAACGTTGTGGTAGATTTTGAAACGGGTAGGGTTTTCCCCATGCATTACCGCTTATCAGCTCAGCACGCTCCCCTGTGGCTGCGTTCTTGCCGAGCACCATGAACGATATTGACGATCCGCTCACCCTTTGCCGTTGTCCCTGTATTGGGAGCCAGCAACAAAAGCTGTGCTGTAAACGAAAATCTACATCGAACATATGTTTCACCTTTTAGCCAGTTTCAAGCCGAAAAGATCATTAATCGCTGTTCCGATGAAATTAAAGGAACAACAAACGATAGATATGCACAGCCCGGGAGGAAACACCCACCACCATGCACCCCGCAAAAACCCTCCTTGAATCTGCGCAAAATACAACATAACACCCCAGCTCTTGTGAGTGGGATCTCCTAGTCCAAGAAAGCTCAAACCGGCCTCTGCCAAAATGGCATACATTATATCCATGACGAAATTTGCGACAATGATGCCGAATACATTTGGCAAGATATGGCTGACTATTATGTGGGGAGTGCTTGCTCCGGTCGCCTTTGAGGCTTCAACAAAGGTCATCTCCTTGAGAGAAAGAATCTGGGCCCTGAGTTGTCTGGCAAGAGGTGCCCACCCCACAATGAAAAAGGCAAAAATGATTGTCCACATTCCTGGGCCTAGATATGCGGCAATCACCACCATCAAAGGAAGACGGGGAAGAACGAGGACCAGGTCTGCTATTCTCATAAGAATGCTATCTACAATACCCCCCAAGTAGCCCGATATCATCCCCACTATTGATCCGGTCAAGACAAGAAATGATGCGGCCACAAGACCAACGAAGAGGGATACTCGACCGGCGTAAAGAAGTTCGCTAAAAAGATCCACGCCCATGTCATTAGTCCCCAATAGATGCTTCCAGCCGGGCGATTCGTAGGGACTTCCTATTCTTTCCCTGGGGCCGTACGGCGCGATAAAGGGAGCAAAAATGACCGCTGAAATCATCACCAATACAACAACCAGACCGAAGACTGCGGTTTTTCTTTGCTTAAATGTTCTCCAGAATCCTTTGAGCATCTCAACCGTATCTGATCCTTGGATCTAAATAAAGGTAGATAAGGTCAATGACGATATTGGCAACAATCACCAGCAAGGAAAACATGAAAAAGCATCCCTGAAGCAAGGGATAGTCACGGCTCATTACCGAATCATAGATGAGTTTCCCGAGGCCTTGGTAAGAAAAAACGGATTCTACGAAAACCGACCCCCCTATGGCAGTAGCCATGTTTAGAGCAAGGTAGGTGATCATGGGCAGCAGGGCATTGCGGGCAGCATGACGATGTTTTATCCTTCGTGAGCTCAACCCTTTGGCCTCAGCCGTAAGAATGTATTGTTCCTTGAGCACACTTACCATAGTATTTCTCAGGATAATTTGATATGCAGCATATCTAGAAACAGTAAGCACGACAATGGGAAGAGCAGCATGTCTTATCACATCAATCGCGTACTCTTGAATGCCTGAGTAGGTGGCTCCTACCGTCAAAACACCTCCCAGGGGGACCCATTCGAGTTGAAAGCCGAATATGTACAGGAAGACCATTGCCAGCCAGAAGACAGGGATGGAAAAAAGGACCATGGACCATGTTTGAAGAATAGAATCAATCTTGGTGCCCACCTTCCAGGCGGCGGCGACACCCAGGAAATAGCCGATGCCCACTTGCAGCACTAATGATGAGCCAAACACCAACACGGTCCATGGCAATGCTTGCATTATTACATCCCAGACTGGCATAGGAAAATAGGTAAAGGAGAGTCCAAAGTCCCCCCTTGCGCCATTCACAATATAACGCCAGAACTGCTCCCAGAGAGGTGCGTTCAATCCAAACCGTTCCCGGAGGGCATCCCTGGCATCCTGAGTCAGTTCGATACCCCCCGTGAAAACGTCATCAATGGGGGTCCCTGGCATCAACCTGGGGATAGCGAAGTTCAAGACCATTGCAGCAAAAAGGGCTACAAGACCCGCGGATACTCTTTTGATAACCCAGCGTGCTGTCAATCGACTTCCTCCGGAACTGGAGACCACCCGTTTAGATCACACCCAAGTCCCGAACAGGTTCTTTACTTGGGTCGCAGCGACAAGATATTTGGCAGAGCCAAGAGGGAATGATACATGGCGCCATACATCACCTGCGTGGGCTTCCAACCCACGAACTTGTCTGTCCTATAAGCTGATGCGACATGCTTATGGGCCAGCATGATGACAACCAGCTCGTCCGCAAACATCTCTTGAGCTCTTTGTATCATCTCCCAACGCTTCTTCTCATCCATCTCCCTCCTCGACCTGTCCAGGAGCGTTTGAAGTGCCTCATGCTTCCAGCCAAAGGCGCCGTTGTTTGTCCATCGGCCCGGTGGTATTGTGGCCCATGTTCGTGCAAAATGATCGGGGTCAGGGCTCATATTCGAACCATGTACAAACAGATCCCAGTCATAGTCATGTTTCTGGCTGTAGATAAAGGCACTGTACAAGGACCGCGGTTCAGTCACTCGAATATTGACCTTGATGCCAATCTCCTCCAGATTCTCCTTGATGATCTCGCAAGCGCGGATGTAGGAAGATGCGGTCACTACCCTGAGCCTGAATTCCAG
>JAFDIC010000081.1 GCA_019308525.1 Deltaproteobacteria bacterium | reverse complement strand
AAGACTAATCGGTGTTGTGCTTCTTATTGTGGGAATGATATGTCTTTTCTCAATCTAGTAAACTAAGTAACGTTGATTCATAATTGGGCCAGTGGCCAGGGTCACATCTTAAATATTAAATCTTGACAAACCCAGCCACTTTTCTGTACAGGATTTTTCATATCCAAAGGCACGATTTAGTCCTTCACTCTTTCACATACAAGTCAAGGCCAACAATATGGCAAGACCGCTGCGCGTTGAATACCCGGATGCTTACTATCATGTAATGAGCCGTGGCAACAATCAGCAAACACTATACGAAGACGATGCAGACAAAGAAAAGTTTCTGGAATATCTGGCAAAAGCATCCGAGCGCTTTTCAATCATCATTCATACGTACTGTCTGATGAACACGCATTATCACCTATTGGTACAGACCCCTGAAGCGAATCTCAGTTTAGCAATGCAATGGCTCAATGTCAGCTATGCCATGTACCTTAACCGTAAGCGCGGCCGATGCGGGCATTTATTTCAGGGCAGATTCAAGGCCCTATTGATTGACGCCGATGGGTATCTGACGCATTTATCACGCTATATCCACCTTAATCCCGTGAGAGCGAAGATGGTATCCCTGCCGGCGGAGTATCAATGGAGCAGTTACGGTGCCTTGATTGGTAAGAGGAGGGAGCCGGAGTTTCTTGAAGTCAACCGGCTAATGTCTCACTTTGGGAGAACGCTAAAAGAAGCCCGGAAGGCCTACCGGGACTTTGTGGAAAGGGTAGATCTCAAAGCCCTTGAAAATCCGGACAAGCAGGTGACTGCGGGGTTTGTATTGGGGGATGCGGAGTTTGTGGAGTGGATTAAAACTACCTTTTTGTCCGCAAGAGGCGACGAGAAAGAAATTCCTCAATTAAAGAGACTCAAACCGAAAGTGCCGTTGGAAAAGGTGGTCCAGGCGGTGGCCCAGGAGTTTAGTTGCCCTGCGGAGCTGATAATCAGCAAGGGTCGCAAGAAAAACAAAGCCCGGGAAGTTGCGCTTTATATCGCCAGGGAAACGAGTGGGATGTCGTGTAAGGAGCTAGGGGAGTATTTCGGTGGGGTGAGTGGTGCATTAGTGACCATGAGGCACAAGCAGGTAGGTGATGAGTCCCGTCGAAATAGAGCGTTGAAGCACAAAATTGACAAGATTAAAAGGAGGATATTTAATATTTAAGATGTGACCCCCTACTCATAGATGTTGGCGATGCAGCAGAGAAAGGTTCCTGGCTCATCACCTATGTTGCGCATCCCGTGGGGTTCGAGGCTGGGGACATACACGTAGTCACCCGGACCTATGGTCTTTGTTTCAACAACGCGCTCAGTCTCCATGTCAAATTGCCAACACTCAAACCTGCCGGATAAAATGTACATGGTCTGGTGGTAGAGGTGGTTGTGAATGGGTATCTCTCCACCGGGCTGTATCGTGAAATAGCGGAGGCCGTATTCAGGATAGCCGTTGCCGTCATCCCCATACCTGGAAAGCCATCTCACACTGGTGCCGACCACCTTGCGCATTTGTCCCTTGAAAGGAAATTGCTCTATCTTGACGTCTTCACAGTTCTTGAAATTCTTTACTTCCATTTCTCACTCCTTCCGTGTTTGAGATTCGCCTGGCTTTGGGCAAAGATCCTGGGAGCCGAGCGCTACCCTCCAGCCTTTCAAAGCCGAAGCCAGGGGGTGAAGGGAGGTATAGGGAGGAAAAAGGATTACGTCCACTTCCTCCAGCAGCTTTCCGGGTAAGTGTTCTCTGAGATATTCAATGAATTCAACGCCCTCTCCAATGGTCATTCCCATCTTCCAGTTAGCCAGGGCGACGGGTGTTCTTAGAGGTCGTTTGCCTTCTACTTCAGGATCCATGGTCTACTCTCGCAGGGTTTGGGATTGGCCTCGACTTCCTTCTACCAGAAAACGTGTGGTCCTACAAGCAGCCTTTGATGTTTCAGGGAACCTTGGAATTGTAAGGCATTGGTATGGCTCAATTCCAGGGCAAGAAAGACTTTACTTTTTCAAGCATAAGAGGAATCATATAAACTAGGGGCACAACCACAAATGTTGATATGCTGCAAGATGGCATCGGATGCACGCCTCTTGAATGTTTACAACCTAATTCCCCATTTCGAGACAAGCCAGGGCAATGCGCTATTCGCCTTACATAGAATTTCTCAAGAGCCTACAAAGGCTGGAAAAGGACCCCTTAAGACGCAAGGAGACGGAAAAGACGCTGAAGCTTATCGACTGGTTTGCTCACGTGGTTCTTAACTCCCTGTCCGCGCATATTGCCATACTGGATGAAAAGGGAGTCATAATCCAGACAAACCAGGCCTGGAAGGAATTTGCCCAGGATAACAGCATCGGAATCCGACCGAGTACGATAGGAGAGAATTACCTGGAACTGTGTGATGCTGCCAGCGGAGACTCTGCGGAAGGGGCACGCGAAGTAGCGGCGGGGATAAGGGGTGTTATTTCCGGAAAAAGGGAAGCATTTGCCCTTGATTATTCCCTTGAGACCCGCCAAGGAAAGAGATGGTTCTACATGAGGGTGACGAAGCTCTCAGGTTATGAGCCCGTAAGGGTGGTGGTGAGCCACGATGACATCACGGCGTTGAAACGGACAGAGGAGCAGTTGAGGATGCGAGAGAAAGAACTTGAACTTCAGAAGCAGAGCCTCGAGGAGGCGAATACGGCACTAAAGGTTTTGCTCAAAAGGCGGGAAGAGGACAGGGAGGAGCTTGAAGAAAAGGTGTTGAAGAACGTCAAGGAGATGGTGCGCGTATACATATCAAAACTCAAGGAGACCGGTCTGGACCCAAGGCAGAGGCAGTACGTGGAGATTATTGAATCCAACCTCAGCGATATCACTTCGCCATTCTTGCACCGCCTGTCCACAAGATACCTGAGTCTCACTCCGAAAGAGATCCACGTGGCAAACCTTGTAAAGAGTGGCAAAACCACGAAGGAAATTGCCCAAATTATGAATATATCAGCCGGAGCAATCGATTTTCATCGCAAAAACATTAGGGCAAAACTGGGCATAAAAAACAAGAGGGCTAACCTACAGTCATATCTACTAAAATTTGAATGATGGTAGTAAAAGCCTACCAATGAGCCTACATATAATTACTATTGTGTTTTTTCCAATTCCTGGCATTATTCCTGATATCAGCTTTGTACATTCTTTGACGCATAACCCGCCACAAAAGGTACTGGAAAGGTAATTCATGGCGCGTGCCCGTGTCTTCAAGAAAAACGGAGAAACAAGAATCACTGTTTTGTCCGGGTTCTTGGGGGCGGGAAAAACAACCCTTCTCAAGAGAATTCTTGCACACAGCCAAGATTTACCTAATCTTGCTGTAATTGTTAATGAATTTGGTGATACGGGAATCGATGGTTTGCTCCTCAAGAATGCCAGATCAGGCATAATTGAGCTGGCTGGAGGCTGTATCTGTTGCAGCTTGAGGATGGGGCTCGATCAAGCACTCCTTGAGTTATTGTGTTGTTAAGTCCTAGCAGCGGCAACAGGTTCTTTACGCAGCGGGGCAGATGCATACCCTGAGTACGAGGTATGAAGCGTGTTACACCAGCCTCCTGGAAAGACCGTAAAGGATATTGAGAAGAGGGATTTGATATCTTGTATTTTGCAAGGGCGAGACTATGAAGTCACACAGTAGAGAGTTCCAGACCTGCCTGTAGCCGGGATCACGAAGCGCGTGCAACCGACACTCAATTTGAGTCAAACTGAGTACTGTAGGAAATGTAACGTGTCAAAGGGACTTTTTGGAAGCCGCAAACCCTAGATTAATAAAGGAGGGGAGAGTATGGCGGGTGAAGAGAGAAAGAGGGAGATCTTAAAGGGCCTTCACGACGCGGTAGTAGAGTACGACGAGGAAAGGGTCGCGGAGTTGAGTCAGGCTGCCTTGGACGAAGGTGTTGATGCCTACGAGGCCATCATGGATGGTTTGGCCGCAGGCATGGAAACGGTGGGCAAGCTTTACGATTCCCAGGAGTACTTCGTACCCGAGGTCCTGATGTGTTCGGATGCCCTCTACAGGGGCCTTGACATACTGAAGCCTCACATCAAGGAGTCGGAGACAAAGGTAAAAGGGCAGGTGGTAATAGGCACTGTTGAAGGAGACGTTCATGATATCGGGAAGAACCTTGTCAAGATGATGTTCGAAGTGGCCGGGTTCACGGTACATGATCTGGGAAGGGACGTAAAGCTCGAAAGGTTTGTGGAGGAACAACTGAAAACCGACTCGGAGATCGTGGCCCTCTCGGCACTGATGACCACGAGCATGTTGGCCATGCCAAAGGTCATTGAGATGATCAGGCAGCGAAACCCCAATGTCAAGATCATGATAGGAGGCGCCCCGGTATCCGGCGAGGTGGCGGAGAAGTACGGCGCTGACGGTTACGCTGACAACGCATGAAATAGGCCGGAAGATACAGAGTCCCCAGTCAACACCCTCGTATTTTGATCCTTGAGAAGAAAGGCATGGTTTCCTCTTCGATCCACCCGTAGCCAGGCTAGCAGAAGAGTTGGGTTTGGATGTGGAAGGCCGGGACGTATCGTTGTGACGAAGGCGCCCCAGATAGGATGAAATGTAACAAGTTGAAGGGAGGTCAGATGTATCGTTTCCAAAAAGAACAAGATGTGTGTGAGATAGGAGGCGTGAGGTTCGGAGGTCAACCCGGACAATACCCCACTGTGGTGGTGCCCTCTATTTTCCAGAAGGGCGACAGGGTCTTTGAAGGCAGGAGAAAAGAGGAGTTTGACGAGAAGAGCGCAGAGGAGCTGGTAAGGACCGCTGAAAAATTATCAAGGGAGACGGGCATACCCTGCATGGCGGATATCGTGGCCAATTCGGGGGAGGAATTCAGGAGGTACATTGACTTCTTCGTAAACATAACTGATATGCCCTTCTGCGTTGATGCATGGGCCATGAAACCCAAGCTTCAGGGGGCCCAATACTGTGCGGATAAGGGATTACTGGATCGGATGTTCTATAACAGCCTGACGGTTTGGGAGGCGGAGATCGAGAGGGAAGTGAAGGAGATTTCAGAAATGGGAGTGAAACATGTTTTGCTTGTCGCCTTTGACCAGGATGACCAGATGCCACCGGGCCGCATAAAGGGGACGGAGAAACTGCTGGATGCTATGGAGAGCGCTGGAGCCCGGTTTGACAGCGTATTTGTGGACACGTCGGTCATGAACGGGCCTGCCACGGCAATTTGTTCCATGGCTAATAAACTCATCAAAGAGAAATGGGGCCTCCCGTGCGCCAGCGCGCCTTCCAACGGCTCATACATGTGGAAGGCCGCAAGGGACATGTGGGGGTTCAAGGGTTGGGCAGGGGCCGACGCCGCCCTGGAGGGACTGGCAGCCGCCACGTACCACGACATGATATTTTCAGGTCCCATGGCCGGCTCCGGCAGGATATTTCCAGCGGTGGCCATGGCGGACGCTTTCCTGGCAACCGCTGTGTTCGCGGAGACCGGAGACCTGCCTGCGGAACAGAGCCACCCCCTTTACAAGCTGTTCCCGGATTTCGCGGAGCAGTTAAGAGGGTTGTAAAACAAGGGCCAAGGACTCTTCTAGAACGTTTTCCATTATAGCGATCTCGAACTAAAATATGGCTTCTGAGAAGCCATGAAAAATGTGAGAGGAATGAAAACATGACACCAAGAGAAAGAATCAACAAGTTTTTCAAAAAAGAGCCCATTGATGTGATGCCGTGTTTCAGCGGGATGGGCATGGTTACCGTTCATGCAATCGAGAAGCTGGGGATTCGCTTCCCGGAGGTACACACTTCAGCAGAAAACATGGCAAGGTCGGCAATCGCCACGGCGCAAATATTCGGGTTTGACGCGGTAGTCATTCCCTATGACATGTGCACGGTCGCTGAGGCACTGGGCAGGGGCACGACCCTGTATGAAGACTCTGAAGAGATACTCTATCCTACTGTTCCGACGAAGTGGCAAAGCCCGGAAGAGGTTAACATAGATGAAGATTTTATTTCAAAGGCAAGAATGCCTATCGTGGACCGGGCCTTTGGGATACTGCGGGAACAAGCCGATGGAAGGTTTGCAATAGGAGGGTGGGTGCTCGGCCCCTTCACTATGGCAGGACAGCTCCTGGAGCTTGATGTGCTGCTCAAGGGAACAGGGAAATTCAGGGCAAAGATAGAAGAGATTCTTGAGAGGACGACGGATATCGTCATTCGGGTGGCAAGGCACTACCAGGAGATAGGCGTTGATTACATGAACATAAGGGAGATGGGAACCGGCACCGATATCATATCCCCGAGAACCTGGAAGACCATGGTCCAGCCGAATCTCAGGAAAGTGTTCGATGCCCTGGAATCACCGAAGATACTCCACATATGCGGCTCCACGGATATTATTATCGAGATGATGAATGAATGCGGGGCAGATGCACTCAGCGTGGACCAGAAAAACAACATAGTCGAAACAAGAAGAAAGCTGGGAGACGATGTCATCCTCCTGGGTAACTTTGACCCTTTCACCACCCTGGCCCAGATGGAAAAGGAAGAGGTAAAAGGAGTCATAAAGAAATGTATTGATGAGGGAGTGGACGCCGTTTGGCCGGGGTGTGACATATGGCCTGACGTGAAAAGAGAGAACGTGGAGGTCTATGTAGAGACCGTGAGAGAGTACGGAAAAGAGCCTACGCCCGCGGTGGGAAGAACTTAAAGAGTGATCACGAATCCGGTCTGTTAGGAGGAGAAGACTTGATGGAGGATAAGAAAGCATCAGTGATATTCCAACCTTCTGGAAGGAGGGGTAGAGTTACCAAGGGTGTGAGCATTATCGAGGCATCCAGGTTACTGGGAGTGGACATCGAATCCCTGTGCGGAGAGAAAAAGGTTTGCGGCAAATGCATTGTCCGAATAGAAGAGGGGTATTTTGCCAAGTATGATATCAACTCGAGCGGGCAGAATGTGACGCCCTGGCAGGATGAAGAGGGACGGTTCATTAACGAGGAAAGGAAGCGAGAGGGTTACAGGCTCGGCTGTGCCGCCAGGATCGTAGGGGATGTCCTGATCTTCGTGCCCGAGGAATCCCGTGCGGGAAAACAGGTGGTGAGCAAGGCGGCCCGGGATATCCATATCGAGCGCGATCCCGCTGTGAGACTCTACTACGTGGAGCTGGAGGCCCCAAGCTTTGAAGACCCGGCAGGCGATTTCGAAAGGCTGTGTGCGGCGCTGAAAAGCCAGTATGGCCTGGACGATCTCAAGACGGACTTCCATGCCCTGAGGCAGCTCCCGGTAGTTCTCAGGGAGGCGGATTGGAAGGTCACGGTAAGCGTATGGATGGACAAGGAGATCATCAGGGTGCGTCCGGGCAGGTTAGAGGACTATTACGGCCTTGCAATCGACATCGGGACAACCACCATTGCGGGATACTTCTGTAACCTGAAGACTATGGAAGTCATAGACACGGTCTCGCTGATGAATCCCCAGTGCAAGTACGGCGAAGACGTCATGTCCAGAATAACCTACCACATGTCTTATCCCGATGGGCTCAAGAGGATGAGCGATGACCTCGTTGAGGGGCTCAACTGGCTCATAGATGAGGCCATCAACAGGACTCACCCCCCGAGGAAAAAGGCAAAAGGTGATGGAGACGAAGGGGAGCGGGTCAAGGAGCTCGAGGAGGAGACAGGGTTCCTCCGGCTTGATAGAGAAGATATAGAAGACATTACCATTTGCGGCAATACGGCGATGCACCATGTCCTTCTCCAGCTCACGCCCGAACACGTGGGCCTTGCACCTTTCCCGCCGGTTGTCCATCATAGCCTGGAAATAAAGGCACGTGACATCGGCCTCAAGGTCAATCCCGGAGCCTACGTCTACGTGCTGCCAAACGAAGCCGGATTCGTGGGTGCTGATAATGTGGGCGTGCTCATTGTAGAAGAGCCGTACAAGTCAGAGGAGATGCAGTTGATTATTGATATCGGCACCAATGGTGAACTAGTCCTGGGCAATAGAGATAAGCTCATATCCTCTTCCTGTGCCACCGGCCCGGCACTGGAAGGGGCCCAGATCCAGTTCGGGATGAGGGCGGCGCCGGGAGCCATCGAGCGTATCAAGATCGACCCGGAAACTCACGAAGTCGACTACAAGGTCATCGGAAGAGAGGCATGGCGGAGCTACTCCGAGCCAAAGGATATGCAGGCAAAGGGTATATGTGGCTCGGGCATCCTGGATGTGCTGGCGGAGCTCTACAGGACCGGGATCATTGCCAAGAGCGGTGCCTTTAACAAGCAGCAGAAGTCGAAGCGTTTTCGAAGGAATCCGGAGAACAACCAGCCGGAATTCGTTCTTGCCTGGGCCGAGGAGACCAGCATAGGCAGGGACATCACCATCACCCAGAAAGACGTGCGCCAGATCCAGCTCGCGAAAGGCGCCCTCTACGCCGGCTGCAAGCTCATGATGCGCCGCATGGACCTGGAGAAAGTAGACAGGGTCAAGATTGCAGGTGCGTTCGGTACTCACGTGGACAGGGAAAAGGCATTGATCATGGGTTTGTTCCCCGATTGCGATATTGAAAGGGTGGAGTCTGTAGGAAATGCCGCAGGGGACGGGTGTAGGGCTGCTCTTCTGAACCGTGACAAGAGGAAGGAGGCCGAGTGGGTTTCCCGAAACGTGGAATACATGGAGCTCACGCTTGAAAAAGACTTTCAAAAGGAATTCATGGGCGCCATGCAGATTCCCCATATGACCGACCAGTTTGCCCACCTTAAGGGTTTGGTACCGGATGAAATCCTTAACCAATAGCCCATAACCGGTAACTGATAACCAGTACCAGACTCTTGATGCGGAAGCCATCTATCTCCAGCCCCGGTTGAGCTTATTCCCTTGACTTCTCCGGGATTCTAGAATACTAAAATAAAGCTGGATTTGTGCGGGGAAGAACAGTTTTCTAACCTTATGGCCTAGAAAGGAGGGAAAGAAATGAGAAGAGCAAAGATGATGGTCCTGTTATTGGCTGCCTTGGGTTTCCTTTTTTCTCCAACCAACAGCATGGCAAAAGAGACGCTTATTTATGGAACCACGGAAAAGGTCATTGATATGGACCCGGCCAATGCCTATGATTTTCACACCTGGGAGATATTCTACAATATCTACCAGGGCCTTCTCAGGTATCCTCCGGGGAAGACGAATCTTGTGCCGGGACTGGCAAAGTCCTACTATATCAGCCCCGATGGCAAAGAGTATGTTTTCATCCTGAGGAAGGGCCTCAAATTCACGGATGGTACCCCCTTCGACGCATCAGCGGTCAAGTGGTCCGTTGACAGGGTTATGGCCCTGAAGGGCGACCCCTCGTGGCTGGTGTCGGATTTTGTCGAGCGAGTCGAGGTCGTTGGCGATTACGTGGTCAAGTTTGTCCTCAAAAACCCCGTGGCCTATTTCCCTTCACTTGTAGCCTCGGTACCCTACTATCCGGTCAACCCTAACGTATACCCCAGAGACAAGATCATCCGTGATCCCTCGGAGCTCAAGGGTGGGAAACTGGTCGGCCTGGGGCCCTATAAGGTGGTATCCTTCAAGAGGGACCAGGAAATAGTCCTGGAAGCAAACCCAAACTATTACGGGGAGAAGCCCAAGACAGAAAGAATCGTTATCCGCTACTTTGCAGATGCCACGACAATGCGGCTTGCCCTGGAAAAGGGAGAGGTTGATTTTGTCTTCAAGACCCTTAACCCTTCGGACATAAGCGATCTACAGAAATCAGACAAGGTTCAGACCATCCAGGCCCAGGGACCCTATATTAGGTATATCTGTTTCTTGACCGATACCGCTCCCTTTGACGACAAGGTATTGAGACAGGCCGTTGCGGCAGCCGTCAACCGACCACCACTGCTGAAGAAGGTATTCCTGGGACAAAATGCCCCTCTCTATTCCATGGTCCCAATGGGGATGTGGTCTCATATCGACGCATTCAAGGAGGTGTTTGGTGACGGCAATATCCAGAAGGCAAGACAATTGCTTTCATCCCGGGGTTATAGTGAAACCAACAAGTTGACTCTTGATTTGTGGTACACCCCGAGTCATTACGGAGACACGGAGGTTGACATCGCGGCGGTGCTCAAGGATCAACTGGAGGCCACGGGCATGATGAGGGTAAACGTCAAGTCCGCTGAATGGGCCGCCTACAGAGATAACTGGGCAAACAAGGTCATGCCCATGTGGCTTTTGGGATGGTATCCCGACTATATAGATCCGGACAACTACGTGTCGCCCTTTGCCGGGACCGCGGGCTCCAAGGGCTTGGGCATCCATTTCTCCAATCCTCTATGGGACCAGAAGCTTGTGGAAGGGCAGACCGTCACTGATATGAAGAAAAGGACCGCCATATACGAGGAGATCCAGAGGATGTGGACGGATGAAGTCCCGACTGTCCCCCTTTTCCAGGGGACTCTATACCTCTTTGCACAGAAGGGCATAAGAGGGATCATGCTCTCTCCGACGCTCCAGTTCAACTACGGGCCCATATACAGGGCCAAGTAACCGGTTCAAAGGAGGGCTGTCCTGGTCGGGCAGCCCTTCTCATTTGCCCTTGAAGCCCCTGATTACCCTCTCCCCCGTGGTCGTATGAAGAATCTGGCAAAGTACATTGTGACACGGTTGCTCTTGACCATCCCAATGGTCTTTATCCTCCTGAGCATAGTCTTTGTCGTTCTCAGGGTAATGCCCGGTGACCCGGTGTCTTCCCTGCTGGGGGGGCATGCCCCGGAACACGTGATAGAGCAAAAGAGGGAGGCCCTCGGCCTGAATCGACCCCTTGCGGTACAGTATCTGGATTACATATGGCAGATTTGTCGACTGGATTTTGGCGAATCCATGGTATTCAAGCAGCGGGTCAGCAAGGCCATCCTTGAGAAGCTTCCTGCGACCGTGGAGCTCACCCTGTGCGGTATGCTCATAACCCTGTTCCTAGGGGTCTTTCTTGGTGCCTATGCGGCCGATAAGAGGCGTACGGCCAGGGACTACGGCATCAGGCTTTACGGCATAGTGGTATATTGCATCCCTGTATACTGGATGGGGCTGATGTTACAGCTCATCTTTGGCATTTGGCTGGATATTCTGCCCATTGCAGGCCGGACAGGTCCGCGGGTCTTTGCCTCCACATTTGAGAAGACCGGCTTTTATATCCTTGACACGATTCTCATCAGGGACTTCACGGCACTGCTGGATATATTGGAGCACCTGGTTCTTCCTTCAGTTACACTCGGGCTGGTCCTCTCAGGAATCTTCGTGAGGCTTACGCGGACCAACATGCTGGACGTGCTCCAGGCAGATTACATTGTTGCAGCGGAGGCCAGGGGGATTCGCCACAGGGTGATAGTTTACAAGCATGCCCTCAAGAACGCCTTCATTCCCATTTTGACCATGATGGGGCTCCAGTTCGCCCTGTTGATGGCCGGGGCGGTACTCACTGAAACCACTTTCTCCTGGCCCGGCATGGGCAGGCTGCTCCTGGAAAGGATATATCTGAGGGACTATCCCACGATTCAGGGGGTCATCATAGTAATAGCCCTCTTTGTTGCCCTGGTTTCCCTGGTCGTGGATATCATATATGCAATCATTGATCCAAGGGTGAGATACTGAACAGGAAAAAAATCCAATGAAAATACAGGGTACCGGGAAGATTTTCCTAGTGGAGGCAAAATGAAATTCTCTCCTGCCGCAGCCATCGGTGCAATCATTTCCGGATTCACCGCCCGGGGCAAGAAGTATGGTGCCGAGTGGTGGATCCTGGTGGCAGGGGCTCTGATAATCCTTGCCATCCTGGTGATGGCGATGTTCGCTGAGGCAATAGCACCTTTCAGCCCTCATGATCAGGATACGGGACCCCAGTTATCTCCTCCGAACAGGGTTCACTTGATGGGCACGGACAATCTCCAGAGGGACGTGTGGTCCAGGATGGTGCATGGTTCCAGGACCATCCTCAGGGTAGCGGTCCTGGCCGCACTAATTTCCCTCCTCATCGGGATACCGGCCGGGTTGCTTTCAGGGTTTTCCGGGGGGTATTTTGACAGAACCCTGTCCCTGATCATGGATTCCCTATACTCGTTCCCGGGGCTCATCCTGGCAATCGCCTTTGCCGCCATGCTAGGGCCCGGTGTCATTAACATCACGCTGGCCGTATCGGTCATCTACATTCCCACCTACTTTCGGCTGGTGAGGGGACAGACCCTTCAGATCAAGGAAGAACTCTTTGTTGAGGCAGCAAGGGCAATAGGAGCTTCAGGGCCTGTAATCCTGTGGAGGTACATCTTTCCCAATGTCATAGCGACCACGGTGGTGGTGTTCACCCTCAATGTGGCTGATGCCATAATGATTGAAGCAGCCCTTACGTATCTTGGGCTTGGTCTGCCGCCGACCATAGTAGACTGGGGCATGGACCTTTCCATGGGCAAAAAGTTTTTGCCGTCAGGGCAGTGGTGGATGATTACCTTCCCAGGGGCCATGATCTCTATCCTCGCACTGGGGTTTACCATGCTGGGGGAAGGCCTGGCGGAAATACTCAACCCGAGGTTGCTGGAGCGCTGAAGGTCTATTGGAAAGGATATTGGAAATAGAACACCTGTCGGTGCACTTTCCCATCAATATCGGGACTGTGAGGGCTGTCGATGATGTGAGCTGGGAACTGAAACAGGGCGAGGTGATGGGATTGGTGGGGGAATCCGGTTGTGGCAAATCCACCCTGGGGTTTTCGATCCTCCGCCTCCTGCGTCCCCCTGGAAAGATCGTCCGGGGACGTATACTTTACAAGGGTCGAGATATTGTCCGGATGCCAGAAAGGGATATCCTTGACCTAAGGGGGAAGAAGATCGCCATGATCTTCCAGGATCCTCTTACGTCCCTGAACCCCCTCTTCCGCATTGACCAGCATTTCATAGAGACCCTCCTTGCCCATGAAAAGGGGTTGACAAGGAAGGAGGCCTACCGAAGAGCGGAGGAAATGCTTGAGAGTCTCGGCATTTCGCCGGAGAGGCTGACCGAGTATCCCCACCAGCTTTCAGGGGGTATGCGTCAGCGCATCATGATAGGCCTGGCGCTGATACTGGAGCCCGACCTCTTGATTGCAGATGAACCAACAACCGCCCTTGACGTTATCGTGGAGGCACAGTTTCTGGATCTCTTGGCGGACCTTCAAAAGCGCTATCATCTGACCATAATACTGATAACCCATAACCTGGGCAATGTCGCCCAGCTGGCGGATAGGATTACCGTAATGTATGGGGGAAACATGGCAGAGGTGGGGGAGGCGGGGGACATATTCGAAAATCCTCTCCACCCTTATACTCAGGGTCTCCTGGCGTCTATCCCCAATATCAAGCTGGACCAGCCGAAGTTGCGGACTATGCCGGGGAGCCCTCCTGACCTGGTCAACCCTCCCCGGGGGTGTGTCTTTCATCCCCGATGCCCCCATGCAATGGAAGTCTGCCGTGTCGAGAAGCCCGGGCCGGTGCGGAGAAACGGCCACATGGTATCATGCTGGCTGCACGAGTAGGATTCATGGATTTGGATGACCTGATAACAATTGACAGGCTGAAAAAACATTTTCCCCTGGCAAAAGGGTTGATCAGCAGGCTCCTGGCCAGGGAAAAGGGATCGGTCAGGGCAGTGGACGGGATCAGTTTCACCATAAAGAAGGGAGAAGTCCTGGGCCTAGTGGGTGAGAGCGGTTGCGGCAAGACCACCACCGGCAGGCTTATCTTGCGGCTCCTGGAACCTACTGCCGGTGACGTGAAATACAGGGGCCGATCCATCCTCTCTTTGTCAAAAAAAGAGATGGAAGGTATGCGAAAGAAGATCCAGATCGTCTTCCAGGATCCCTATGCCTCCTTGAGTCCCAGGATGTCTATTGGAAAGGCCATCGAACATCCACTGGCCATCCATGGTGACTACACCAGGGCGGAGAGGAAGGAGATATGCCTGGAAATCATGAGAAAAGTGGGCCTGACCCCTGAAGCTTTCCTCTACAAGAAATATCCACACCAGCTATCGGGCGGGCAGAGGCAAAGGGTGGTGATCGCACGGGCCCTTGTGACCAGGCCCGAGTTCGTGGTGGCGGATGAACCCATAGCCATGGCGGATGTATCGGTCAGGGCATTGATCCTGGAACTGATGGCGGAACTCAAGAATGAATTTGACCTGACCTACCTCTATATCACTCATGACCTCGCCACCTGCAAGTATATCTGTGACAGGGTAGCCATCATGTACCTGGGGAAGATCGTAGAGATGGGGACCCTGGAAGAAGTATTCAAGAATCCGCTGCACCCCTACACCGTGACCTTGCTGGAGGCAGTGCCTGTACCCGATCCCAAGTACAGGAGGACCCGGCCCATCCCGAAGGGAGAGATCCCCAGCCCGGTGAACCCTCCACCAGGCTGCCGCTTTCATCCCCGATGTCATGCCGCAAAGTCCACATGCGGTATGGATGAGCCCCCGTTGAGAACAATCAATGAGGACCACCAGGTGGCCTGTTTCATGGAATGAGCACCGGCCCCATCCCCCTTTGCCATTCCATCGTCGATGAGGCTATTTTGGCGGCCTGCTCGTGGTCTCATGGCCCCGCAAGGCCGAGGTCTGGTGTAAGGGCTTCATGTTCAAAGGCTTGCCAGGATACTTGCCGTAATCACTGCCCCTGTGGCAGCCGGGCCAACACCTGACCCTGTAGTACCTGATGGGCTTTTCCGGCAAAGGGCCTTGCCCTGGATACCAAATCCCGGGAGCGATTGGATAAACCCTTTCCGTCTTCAGAACCTTGTCTGATCTCTTCCCTTTCAGATCTGGCGTTGTGGCATCATTGTTGCCGGGAAAGGAAAGGGAAAAAAGGAGAAACACGGATGATATTATGATAGCAGCAAAAACAAGATACTTCATTGTCCGCACCTCCATTTGAAAGGCTCGATGATGATCGACCCCTGTCCTTAGGGATGGCCAGAGCTCGAAGTCACATTTCTTCTGGACCCAGGCAACCAATTCGGTATGGTATGAATTTCCTTGTCTGCCGGCCGGTTCTTCCTCAACATATCACATGAGAGGGAGTTTTTCAACATCCAGCAAGACTTCAACGCAAACATTCAGGGAGGCTTGAAGGCGTGTGTTCCAACCGACCCTTTTCACTCTGACCCCTGGGCCTCCTTCTTGCCCGATCTCTGGATGACGTTACCTATGACAATAAGAAACAGGCCGACAAAGGTGGAGGGGAGGATGTCTTCTCCCACCAGGAAATGTATGAACACCAGGGAAAGGAAAGGCGAGAAAAAGATGAGATTGGCGATCCTGGCAGTGTTTTCGGCCAGCCTGAGGGCAGACAGCCAAAGGATGAATGTGACTCCCATTTCGAAAAGTCCGACATAAAGTGCACCGAGGTACACGAAGTAATGATCCATTCGTAACGCGGAGACGAGGAGGCAGTAAACGGCCACAAAGGGGACACCGAAGAGAAAATTGAGGAACAATCCAAGCACCGGTTCCCGGTCGTCCTTGGTGTTGTAGATCCAGTAGATGGACCAGATGATCGTGCTTCCCAGTGCTAAAGCCACTCCGGCAGGGTTTGAGAATCGAAGGCTGAAAATCTTTCCGCGTGTGGATATAACCAGGACTCCCAGGTAGCTTACAACCAGGGCAAAGATATCGCGGCGGGTGATCTCCTGTCTCAAAAGAGGTATGGAAAGCAGGGAAAGGGTAATGGCCCAGGTATAGTTCAATGGTTGTGCCTCCTGGGCCGGCAGTAACTCGTAGGCCTTGAAGAGAACCACGTAGTAGAGAAAAGGATTCAGGAATCCCAGGAA
>JAFDIC010000591.1 GCA_019308525.1 Deltaproteobacteria bacterium | reverse complement strand
GAAAAGGAGTACATATATCGTGCTTTTTCAGCCGGTGCATCAGGCTATCTCTTGAAAGAAGACACCGACACTGAACTCTTTCATGCCATTGACACGATACGAAAAGGGGGAGTCTACCTTTCCCCTCTGCTCCAAAAGGAAATAACCGCAGACCTTGCAGAAATTGGAAAGGGCTCTTTCAGGCCCTTTGAAGAAAACTTGACCACCCGCGAGAAAGAGGTCCTCAAATTGATCGCTGAAGGGAAGTCAAATAAGGCCATTGCGCAAATGCTCTTTATCAGCGTAAGGACAGTGGAACACCATAGGGCCAGCATCATGAAAAAACTCAACCATGCCATCCGCAAAGGTTATACAACCCCGCAAACTTGACTCCACCCCAGGGAACCTGCCCTTTGCTAGATAGATTTACCTATCCCAAATTAGGTAGTTATACGAATTGTCTCTATGTAGTTTTACCATTATATTGGCGAACGTGATTGAAACGTGTTTGGGGCTGGACAGTAAATAAGTTTTCTCCCCTTCGTGCGGGAAAGACATCACAATGGAGGAAATCTCGTGGACGAGTCCTCGGAGATAAGCCGGAGAAAATTCCTGGAGATAGGCATCTATGCCATTGGAGGCTCCATTGCCGCCGCCAGCACCGTAACCCTGGCGAGGTTTGCAGTGGGACCCTCCTTTGAAAAAGAGAGGCACAAGTGGATAGAAGCAGACATTAAGGAGGCCACCGGCGAAGAACTCGGGTTCCAACGACTGGTTATTGAATACCAGGCCAGGGACGGGTGGCTGACGGCAATGGAAAAAAGGCTTGCCTGTGTCAGGAGGACCAGTAGTGGAGGGATTATTGCAATTTCAGCTATTTGCACACATCTAGGATGCATCGTTACATGGGACGTGGAGCAAAAGATTTTCAAATGCCCTTGCCATAACGGGAGGTATGACTCGGAAGGCCGGGTGATAAGCGGGCCACCGCCGGCACCTCTTTACAGACACAAAACCAAGGTTGAAGATGGCAAGGTATTTGTGAGCACTGAAAGGGTGCCCTACGGAGATGATACCCGTGCTTAGAAAGATCTATTTCTGGATAGACCAACGCCTAGACATACATGACTATGTCAAGAAAGATATCCTGGACAAACCCATACCAAAGGGGCTCAACGTTACGTATTGCCTTGGCGGGATCACCTTTTTTCTGTTCCTGATGCTGGCTGCAACCGGGTTTTTCATGGCAATCTATTATGTCCCGTCACCTCTCCAGGCCTATGATTCGGTGGATTACATAACCTTTGAGACGCCCATGGGCCATATCGTAAGGGGGGTTCACCATTGGTCTGCTAATCTCATGGTGATTACCATATTCCTCCATATGCTGCGGGTCTATATATACGGAGCCTACAAGAAGCCGAGGGAGTTGAATTGGATCTCGGGGGTCTTGCTCTTCACCCTCGTGATGGCGTTCAGCTTTACCGGCTATCTATTGCCCTGGGATCAAAAGGCCTACTGGGCCACCCAGGTCGGGACCAGCATAATGGGGACCGTACCGGTCATAGGTGAATATGCAGTTAAGATACTTCGGGGAGGCACAAAGCTTGGGGCCCTGACCCTTGCCAGGTTTTATGCCCTGCATGTCATCTTTCTCCCTATTGTCACCATATGCCTCCTCGTTTGTCACTTTTTCATGATTCGTAGGCAGGGCATATCAAAGCCCCTTTAGGAAGGAGGGAAAAGCTTCTATGAAAGAGAATCTAAAAGACTTTCACCCCGAACCCTCTGACGAGACCTTTTACCCCTCATTTCTATTCAAAGAAATCGTTACCATGATGCTCATCTTTATCTTGGTCGCGGTTGTCTTGTCGCTTGTTTTCCCTGTTGGGCTCGGGGATCCGGCTGATCCCACCGATAACACTTTCGTTCCCAAGCCGGAGTGGTATTTTATGTCCCTCTACCAGCTCTTGAAGTATTTCCCAGGGAAGCTTGAGATCATAGCCACCGCTATCGTGCCATCCGGTGGAATCATTGCCCTGTTGCTCGTCCCCTTTATTGACAGGAACCCGGAGATCAGGCCTCTTAAGAGGCCCGTTGCTATGGTCCTGATGTTGTTGGCAGTGGCGGCCATCGTTATCTTGACCTGAATTGGGGTCAGATCATGAACTCACACGTATCGAGAATATGCTCCGATCGCGGTTTATGCGTTCCCGGGAAGTCGAAGGGACCGTTCAATTACGTAGTAACCTTAATATAGAGGAGGAAATGATGAAAAGATCCATTTTGGTGTTCTCTATGATGGCTATTGTTGCTTTTTTGGTCTACAACCTCTCGGTTTCCGTCGACGCGTCGAAGGGTGATCTTGTCTTGACTGCGAAGAAGGTAAAATCAGCTCCGGCCGATGCCTGGAGCCCCCAGTGGAACAAGGCCAAAGAGGCCGACATCATGCTGACAGGGGCAGGGTCTGTGGAGGGGAAAAACCTCGAGCTGAAGGCCAAGGCGGTTTACA
>JAFDIC010000590.1 GCA_019308525.1 Deltaproteobacteria bacterium | reverse complement strand
TGAATATCCAGGCTACTGTTTTTTCTCAACGCTCAGTAATGCTCTCAGACAGTGAGCCAGTCTCCAATCGGATGGCCTGTCCGCTCCGTATGTCTGTTTTTTTAAAAGAGCTAAGGTGTTACGATTTGTCAAAAAAACGTTTTAGACCAAGCGGGAAGGGATTTGGGCAACAGGCCGTCAGAAACTGAACATTTAAGCCCGAAGCCCCAAACCTGAATGATACCCTGTCTGCAATAATAGGTTCAAACATCTCAACCGCTAAGAAAATACAATAAAGTTAGTGGAGAGCCACATGCCAGGCAAAAACCTTTTTGAAAAGATCCTTTATCGACATGGGATAAAGCTGCCTCTAAAGCAGGCTGAGACCATGGAGCTTCCGGTCGATCAGACACTTACGCAAGATGCAACAGGAACCCTGGCATGTTTGCAGTTTGAGGCCCTTGGCGTCTCCTGCGTGCGCACCAGGCAATCTGTGAGTTACGTGGATCATAATACCTTCCAGGCAGGCCCTCAAAACGGCGACGACCACAGGTTCCTCCGTTCCATGGCAGCAAAGTACGGTATGATCTTTTCCCCCCCGGGCAATGGGATCTGTCACCAGTTGCACCTTGAAAGATTTGGGGTGCCTGGTGAGACCCTTTTAGGCTCAGACAGCCATACTTCCACGGCCGGGGGGATCGGGATGCTTGCAATCGGAGTAGGCGGCCTCGATGTGGCCATGGCCATGGCAGGTGAGCCCTTTCACCTCAGGTGTCCCGAAGTGGTATTGGTGCGACTCGAAGGAACTCTATCTGCCTGGGTAACAGCCAAGGACATTGTGCTTGAATTACTTCGCAGGCTTTCGGTAAAGGGCGGTGTGGGGCGAGTCTTTGAATACGGCGGCCCCGGAGTGGCAACGCTGTCAGTACCGGAGCGGGCAACCATTGCCAATATGGGCGCGGAAACAGGGGCTACCAGCTCCATCTTTCCGAGCGACGAGCGGACGCTGGAGTTTTTAAGAGCCCAGGGGCGGGAAGGGGACTTCGTGCCTCTTTCTGCAGACCCGGATGCATCTTATGCAGATGTCATAAGGATTCACCTTGACGAACTGGAGCCCCTAATTGCACAGCCCCATATGCCGGATCGTGTTTGTCCGGTGAAAGAGATTGCGGGACTCAGACTTGATCAGGTTGCGATCGGAAGCTGCACGAATTCTTCTTACAAGGACCTCGCCACAGTGGCTGCTATTCTGAAAGGAAAGCGCGTCCATCCTGACACAAACGTCGTTATATCACCGGGCTCAAGACAGGTTCTTAGAATGTTGGCCGAAACGGGCGGATTAATAGACATGATAGAGGCGGGGGCCAGAATCCTCGAATGTAGCTGCGGTCCATGTATCGGTATCGGGCAATCTCCGCCCACAGACGGTGTAAGCTTGAGGACATTTAACCGAAACTTCAGGGGACGCAGTGGAACACTAAGCGCAAGGCTCTATCTGTGCAGTCCGGAAGTGGCCGCCGTTTCTGCAATAAAAGGGAAGCTGACCGATCCCAGATCTTCTGGTAAGCCACCTGCAGTTGCAGTACCCCGGGCCTTTCCGCCCATGGAGCATCTTTTCTTGCAGCCTTCCGAGCACCCGGAAACAGTGGAAATAGTCCGGGGTCCGAATATAAAGGCGCTTCCGACAGGCCGACCCCTACCTGACACCTTGGAAGGCGAGGTGTTGATCTCCTTAGGCGATGACGTTACTACAGACGACATCCTCCCTGCCGGCCCCCGTATCATGGCCTTGCGGTCAAATATCCCTGCGATCTCCGAATATGTATTTTCCCAGCGTGATCCTGAATTTGGAAAAAGGGCCAGGGAGAAGGGTGGAGGTTTTATTGTAAGCGGGAGAAATTACGGACAGGGTTCCAGCCGGGAGCATGCAGCCCTTGCATCCACGTTTCTGGGAATCAAAGCAGTCCTGGCTCTCTCCTTTGCCAGGATACACCGCTCAAACCTCATCAATTTCGGCATACTCCCCATGATCTTGTCAACGTCTGAGGAGCGCGAGGGAATCCGCCCCGGAGATGAACTGGTCATCGAAGGTGTCGCAACTTCAATAAAAATAGGCAAAACATCCGTTCGTGTTGGAAATAGAACCCGGAAAAAGAGCTTTGAGGTATCTATTGATTTAGA
>JAFDIC010000589.1 GCA_019308525.1 Deltaproteobacteria bacterium | reverse complement strand
TACACGGAAGGAACTCGTCAGCAGCTTCTTTTCAGGGAAGATGCTGCAACGTATGAAAGTGAGCCTTTCCCGAACCAACGAGAGATGCCAGCCGCCCAACAATCGCATGCAGCGGACGCGGACAAGCCGCGCCGCTGATGCGTGTCGTTATGTGTAAAGTAGTGTAAAGCCATATGTTCTAGCCCATTTCGTGAATCATTTTCCCTGCTGTGCCAGAGATCTACCACGAACGTCATCCGGAACACACAGTTCTTTACCGGGTATTCTTTTATTATTTCGAGAAGTTCCTTCGAGAATATGAGAACCTCTTTGAGAAGGAGTACGGCTTCCTCCGTCCTGTGATCCAGGAGGTTGTGGAGAAGTATCTCGACTGCAGCAATCCTATGTGTGGCTTTGCCCGCATCCGCTGCCCTGACTGTGGGGAAGAGCTGAGCTACTCCCCAAAAACTGGACAGTGCAATAAGGTGATATTTGACCTGCCATAGCCATAAAGGAGGTATGGTAAAATGGTCAACATGAGAAAGAGTTACGATGCGACATTTCGGGCAAAAGTGGCTTTGGAAGCGGTCAAGGGAGAGAAGACACTGGCTGAACTGTCCAGTACCTTTAAAGTTCATCCCAACCAGATCTGCAAATGGAAAAAGCAGCTTCTTGAATCCCTTCCGGATCTTTTCACGGACCGGAGGAAGAAAAAGGATAAGGATTCGGAGGAGCTCATCGAGGAGCTTTATCGCCAGATTGGTCAATTGAAGGTTGAACTGGATTGGCTTAAAAAAAAATCGTTGAAGCTCCTGTCGTAGAGAAGAGGAAGGAGATGGAGTTGAAAAATCCCATGATTTCCCTCTCAAGGCAGTGCGATCTTTTAGGGATGAACCGTTCATCGTTTTATTACAAATCTCGAAGGAATGATACCTATAACGATTTTTTGATGCGTTTGATTGACGAGCAGTACACCCGGCGACCCACCTTTGGAGTAGAGAAGATGAGGGACTGGCTTCGGAATCAGGGTCATTGGGTGAATGAAAAACGGGTGAGACGTCTCATGAGGCTCATGGGGCTTTACGCCATCTATCCCAAGCCACGGACCAGTCAATCTGACCAGGAACATAAGAAGTATCCCTATTTGTTAAAAGGAGTTACGGTGGATCATCCGGACCAGGTTTGGTGCTCTGACATCACGTACATCCGTCTGCTTCATGGCTTCGTCTACTTGGTTGTGATCATGGATTGGTTCAGCCGGTATGTTCTTTCCTGGGAACTTTCGATCACACTGGAAAAGGAATTTTGTCTTGAGGCTCTGAGACGGGCACTCCTAGTCTCAACGCCTGAGATATTCAACTCCGATCAAGGAGTGCAGTTCACGAGTGAGGAATTTATCGGGATTCTCAAAGATGCCGAAATCCGGATCAGCATGGACGGCCGCGGCCGGTTGTATGACAACATCTTTGTAGAAAGATTGTGGCGCACGGTCAAGTATGAGGAAGTCTATCTCAACGACTATGTTTCAGTCCCGGTGGCCAGGAAGGGATTGGGGGATTATTTTGGTTTCTACAACACCGAAAGGCCCCATGCCTCTTTGGCCGGCAAAACACCTTTTGAACTCTATTATGGAGTCTCAACGGCCCGGGATGCCGGATTTGCTCAAAGGGTTTAACATGAATCAAACTGAGATCGTGGCTTATATCGGCTCTAGAACCTCGTTTTTTTGACATGGTGGCAGGAACTGTGAAATCATTAAAAGCAGGTTCAAACTTCACCTTAAAGAAGGGCATTTCCTGTCCAGACAATGGGGAGGGGCTCACATTCTACTGCGACAAATTGCTGTGACATAATTTTTATTATAAATAAAAGGGGGTAAAACATTATGTCAGAATTTACGGTAAGTGAAGTAATTGATGGAGATACTTTTAAGGTTAAAAATGGGTGGAAGTGGAACAACAAAACAGGCGATACTGTCCGTCCAACTGGTTATAATACTCCAGAAGAGAACGAAAGAGGATATGAAGAAGCAAAGAGAAGATTGTCAAACCTGATTTTGAATAAGACTGTTGATATTAAAAATGCCAAAACGATTGACGACTATGGCAGACTTGTAGCAGATGTCTATTACAAAGGCAAGAATCTTGCGGATTACTTTCCAGAATATAAGACCTGATTCAAAGA
>JAFDIC010000080.1 GCA_019308525.1 Deltaproteobacteria bacterium | reverse complement strand
GCGTTAAGGCACATGACCCGGCATCTCCTGGCCAACGCCGCAGGGCTTTTCAGTGTCAACCGCTTCTATAACGATCTAAAGTCCCGAGGACTGCGCATATCCAAGGACTCGCTCCATGCCTATCTGGGGCATCTGGAAGACACCTTCCTCGTCTGTGGAGTATGGCTCGTCACGGAGTCCGACCGTCAGCGCATGAGCAATCCCCGCAAGATCTACCCGGTTGATCCGGGGTTAATTCCCATATTCGATCGAAGTGGCCGCATACAACCGTCCAAGGCACTCGAGACGGCCGTATGTGTTGAGCTCCTGCGATACGGTGTCGAAATCGGCTATGTACGTACCCGTGCGGGATTCGAAGTAGACTTTCTTGCGCGCTGGCCAGGAGGAGACCTTGAGTTGATCCAAGTCTGCGCAGAGGTCACGAGTACGGCCACCTTGGAGCGCGAGATTCGAGCTCTTGAGGCTGCGGCCGAGGAGCATCGAGGAGCGTCCCTCTCCCTGGTCACGCTGGTTCCGGAGTCGATCCGAAAGGCACCCGCACAGATTCAGATCCACGACGCCTGCCTCTGGTTACTGAGGAGCGTCGGGCATGCGCAAACAACCCCTGGGTAAACAAGGCCAGGCGAAAGCCTCTGGCCTTGATCATTCTTTGTAGTAACGACTTTCAGTTGCGATCCTCTCCTGTAGGAGCGACTTTTAGTCGCGAAAGGGGCCCAGGGGAGAACACAAGAACCGGTAGTTCGACGGCCTCAATCACAGGCAGAATAGATTTTCATGCGCTACGAAGGTCCCATATACCGCCCTCCCAGCGAGGCAGACAGCCTGTTGATACAGGCGACCGTGGGCTGCCCCCACAACAAGTGTACCTTTTGCATGGTCTACAAGAAGGGGCCCCCTTACAGTGTAAGACCCGTAAAAGAGATATGCGATGATATCAGGGAGGCAAGGGATCTTTACGGCGGTCGTGTCCGCACCATTTTTTTCCCTGCCGGCAATACCATAGCCATGCCAACCCAAGATCTGGCAGCCGTATGCACGTTTGCCAGGGAACAGTTCCCCGGTCTGGAAAGGATAACGGTCTACGGCTCTTCCCAGTATATAGCCCAAAAGGGCCTCAAGGAGATCAGGATTTTGCATGAATCCGGACTTGGCCGAATCCACGTAGGTCTTGAAAGCGGAGATGACGAGGTGTTAAGAAGGGTAAAGAAGGGAACCACCGCCTCCGAGCAGGTAGAGGCGGGACGCTGGGTAAAAGAGGCAGGAATAGAGCTGAGCGAGTATGTCATCCTGGGCCTGGGCGGAGAGGAACGGACCATGCAGCACGCCCTTGCCACGGCCCAGGTCCTCAACCTTATTGAACCTGATTTCGTAAGGCTCAGGACCCTTGTGCCAAAGATCAACACCCTGCTCCTTCACGAGATCAAGAAGGGCCGATTTCAGATACTCACGCCACACCAGGTCCTCAAGGAAACCCGGATATTGATAGAGAACCTCCATTGTCGAACCCGGCTGACCAGCGACCACTACACCAACTATATCAATCTTGAAGGAAACATGCCTGAAGAAAAGCCCCGCATCCTGAGGCAGATCGACCGGGCCCTTGAAAGGGATGAGGCCAAATTCCGCCCCTTCTTCATCGGCACCCAGTAGGATATAACATTTACACACTCCGCCCCAGCGGGGAGATGTGGTCCTTACGGAAGCATCAACCAATACTAAAATATCCCGTATCATTTGCCTAAACCCTTAACACTTAATGGTTCACGCCGCCTGCGGTGGCGTGAATGCCAAGCTGAGCTCGACATTAAAACCAAAATTTTACACTTGACACATATGTATATGTAATGCATATTTATGCATATGAGAACAACACTAAACATCGATGACAAGATATTGGAGAAGGCATCGCGGTTGACAGGCGTTAAGGAGAAAACATCCTTAGTACGACTTGGTCTAGAAGCGTTAATTGCCCGCGAAAGCAGCAAGCGACTAGCTAAACTCGGTGGAACCGAAAATAGGCTACGTTCAATTCCAAGACGAAGAAATGCCTAAACCCAGCAATGGTCCTTGTTGACACATCAATTTGGGTTGCCCACTTGCGCCGAGGCAGCCGGCGGCTTGAAAAGCTGTTAATGGATGCTGAGGTTATGTGCCATCCATTTATCATTGGTGAACTTGCCTGTGGCAATCTGAAAAACCGCAAGGAAATTATTTCCTTACTTCAGTCCCTTCCAATGGCCCCGACGATTGAATTTGACGAATTATTGTTTTTTATTGATCGAAATCATCTCATGGGAAAAGGTGTTGGTTTCGTCGATGTCCACCTTTTAGCGTCTGCCCAGTTGGCAGGAGTACCGCTTTGGACAGCAGACAAAAAGCTAAAATCTTCGGCTGATCAGCTTGAATTGACATTCAAATAACAGGGCCGCATCGCGGATTTGTATGGCTAGACACAAGATATTGTATCAAAATGGCATTGTTCGGCATTGGATCCGACCCCAAAGGCACCAGCACACAACGCCTCAATTCTCAATTACTCTGAAAACTCTTACGGTTCTGCTGATATTCCTGAATTCCATTTCTCCCAGTCCAATGACATTGAAAGCCCCGCGAATCCTTTTGTGTGTCTCTTCATCAAGGAGGATGTCCCCTTCTTTCGCAGCCGAGCAAAGTCTTGATGCCAGGTTTGTGACTGGTCCGGAAGCCGTATAGGTCCACCTTTCTCCAGTTTCCCCCTTGAATCTTGTTACACCCACCGCGGCCATTCCCGAGCCTATGCCTACGTTAATCCTGATCGGCTCGAACCTGCCCCGAAGTTCATGATTAAGACGGCGGGTAACTGCATGGATACCTATAGCGGACCGGACCGCGTTTAGGGCATTCTCCTCCTGCCTTTTATCCTGGAATATGGCCATAAGACCATCTCCCATGGTCTCATTGATGTCTCCGCTATTACCATGGACTTCATCCAAGAAGGCTGAAAAGTACCGTTCGATCAGATAATTCATCTCCCCATAGCTCAGATTTTCGCAAAGGGCCGTACAGCCCACGATATCAAGGATCACGACGGATACATCTGCGGCATCCTTTCCCATTTCCCGATCAGGCTCTTCTTCAAAAATACGTCTGGCTTCTTTGGGGACGAACCTGGCCATTTTGTTGTTAACGACCTCCAAATGGACAAGCTTTCTGGCCAAATTATCCAACTCACGATTCTTGGCCTCCAGTTCCAGATATAGCGCTTCTGGCCTCATGCTTTTTTCTTTAGTCAACGTTTCACCTCAATGCCTTAAGGTCTGGATAGGAGCGCCCTGATTCTCGATGCAAGGAACATCCCCCCCTCTTCGCAGCTACAAGCTGCTCCTACATGGACTGGTGCAGGTATCCCCCTACCCATTAAAATATGTCTGGCCTTCATCTCAACACGCCTCTTCTCTTTCAATTTGCGCAACAACTGAGCTTCTCAACGTTCCGCTCAAAGGAAATGGCGGCCAGCTTTATCCCTTCGGACAGTGTCAGGTACGGATGAAAAAGAGAGCTCAACTCCTTGGCCGTCATCCCGTATTTGATGGCGACGCTGATCTCCATCAATAGTTCTGATCCCTCAGGGGCAAGAATCCGCACCCCTATCAACCTGTCGGTCCTTCGGTCACGAATTAGCTTGATGAAACCCCTGGTATCCCTGGCTGCAAGAGACCGGGGTACCTGATCAAGGGGGAAGGTGGTTGCGTCAGGCTCAATACCCATATCCCTAGCCTGTGCTTCATCCCATCCCACACCCGCGACCTGGGGATCGGTGAAAATGACCCATGGGAGGACGGAATAATCCCTCATCCTTGGGGCCTCGGACAGGGCATTTTCTGCTGCGAGGGCACCCTCGTAGGCTGCCGTGTAAACAAACATGGGTTCACCTATGACGTCTCCAGCCCCGTAGATATTTGAAACGGAGGTCCTCAAGGCATCGTCTACCTTGAGAAATCCTCTGGAATCCACCTCTACCCCTGCCTTTTCAAGGCCCAACCCTCGTGTATTCGGCCGCCGACCGGTAGCCACGAGGATCTCCCGGGCTTCGAAGTCCAGTGGTTTTCCGTCCACGGTGGCCTCTACCAGGACCCGGCCCCCCTTTCTCCTGACACCTTCCGTCTTCACATTCGTGACCACCTGGATCCCTTCCTCCCTCAAGTACCCTGTCAAGGGCTCAGTGATATCTTCACCTTCCGTGGGCAGGATCCGGGATGATCGCTGAAGCATTGTCACCCTGGTCCCAAAACGAGAGAACATCTGGGCGCACTCCAGGGCAACATAACGACCTCCGAGAACGATCAAGGACTCGGGCTGCTCTTCCAGTTCAAATGCGGTCTCGTTGGTAAGGTACCCTGCCCCGGAAAGACCCGGGATGGGCGGAACGAGAGGGGCTGCTCCAGTAGCGATGATGATACGGTCCGCTGTTATCTCTTCTCCCTCCACTGTGACCCTGTTCCGGCCCGCCAGGTGGGCCCTTCCCTCAATGAGCCTCACATTAGGGATGCCTTCGATAATATTGATATATTTTTTCTGCCGCATCTCTTCCACGAGTTGGCGCTTGTGGTTTACGATGGCCCTAAAATCTACCACACGGCTCCCTGATTCGATCCCGGAAAAGGGATTGTGAAAGGCACGGTAATGGGCCTCTGCGGCCCTGATCAAGGTCTTGGATGGCACGCATCCCACGTTGACGCACGTCCTCTAGTTAGAAAGAACGGGAGAGCAATGAGGATACCGATAACTCCGATGGGCCAGAACTCTGAAGCGCCTATGGCATGGCTTCTGGCAAGGTCAATCGCCAACCCCAGGACCGGCGCAATGACCATGGTTGCCAGGCTCTTGGCCTGGGACTCTATGGAGAGAATGGTCGCACCCTTTGCCTCGTCGCCATGGGCATCGAATCGACTGATCAACACGGGCCTCCAGAGGTTCTGAACTCCATAGAGTGATATGAAACCTGGTATCATGATCCACTCCACCCCGAAATACAAGGCTGGCAAAAGCACCATGTAGATCAGGGCGGCAACGCCCCAGAGGCGATGAGCGGTACGATCTTCCCGCCCCGATGAAGAGACTAGGCGAAAGGCATTTCGACTGGCAATGGCAGAGATGATAAACAGGATAATGTAAACAGGCCCTATGAGTACCACCGACCTCTGCTCATTCGTGAGCTGAATATTGGAAAAAAGCCTGGCTGTCAGCGGGAGGGCAGCAGCCATCAGTATGGGTTGAAGGTAGTCCTTGGATGCCTTGAAGAATCCCTCGAAACCCATGGACTCCGAAACAAGCCTCCTGAGATCGGCCTGCTTCACTGCCATGGATAGTGTCTCCTTGAGGTGATTCACGATTTCCTTAAGGGAATTCCCTGTATTCTGCTGGCAGTCAATTTCCTCGGGGTACCCCATGAGATTGACGATGTTGAGCAGATAGGGGATGACTGCGAAGAAAAAGACGTAGATAAAATTCTGTGTTGCGAATACGATCAAGCATGCCAGTATTACAGAAACCGCAGAGCCTATCTTGCTCCAGGACCGGGTGTAGCCATATACCCTCACTCTCTCGTTTGTCCGGCCTTGCATACGGAGCCACGTGAAGATCAGGGCCTTGTGGGTACCGGTTCTGAAGGCCTCACCGACAGCGAAGAAAAACATCGCGGCCAACAACAGGGGAATTAGCATACGTTCAGATAGGCTATATTCCATTGCGGCTATTCCGCATGCGCCGAAGATGATAAAACTGACGATATAACCAATGAAGCTGAAGACCATGGAACGGCGCCTTCCGCAAAGGTCTGCCACCCCTCCCGTGGGGATTTCCATAATGTTGACCATGATCTCTCGAAATGCAATGAGCACTCCGATCATAAAGTAGGAAAGCCCCATCTGCCTGAAGGCAAGGATGATGAAGTACTCATAGTACTGCTGGTTCTTCAGAAAACCATAAAGGCTGAATCTCCTGATCATTTCACCCGCCTTTCCAGAGTTCTTCACAGCAACTCTTGACGAACTCGAAGAAAAAGTCAAGATTGGGATGGAAAAGTAAGTTTTTTCCTCTCCAAGGCGGGATGGATCTTACACTTAATCAATGTTATTCCTTCACCGAAGTTCTTGACACCGGTTGATATTAGGGCTATCGATGTTTGGAGATATTTCAGTCTGTAGATTTCTTGGAAGTTACCAGATAAGAATTAATTGAGATTCCAGGATCATGTTTTGGAAAAGGAAGCGTATCGGCCTTGCCCTGGGAGGTGGTGGGGCAAGGGGCCTGGCCCACATTGGTGTCCTCAGGGTCCTTGAGAGGGAAGCGATTCCAATCGATCTCATTGTTGGAACCAGTGTCGGGGCCCTGGTAGGCGGGGCCTATGCATGTGGTTTTTCACCGGATGAAGTGGAGAAAAAGGCCCACGAATACCTAAACAGTTCAGAGTTTCAATCATCGGCCATGAAGGGCCTGGAAGAAGCCTATGACCGTGGGGAGGCAGGCCTAGGGCAAAAAATCAAGTCTTACCTGAAGAACCGCTTCCTTGTGGTTCAAGCCATGTTCAAGCCGGGCATACTCTCAAACGAGGAGTTTCAGAAAACCATTGATTACTTCTTGCCTGATATTGAAATTGAAGAGACACAAATCCCTTTTCGGGCGGTGGCCACGGACCTGGTAAGTGGAGAGCAAATCGTTTTTTTCAGGGGGTCTTTACGCCAGGCCGTAATGGCCAGTTGCTCAGTACCAGGGGCCATAGAGCCCCTCAAGGAAGGAGAAAAGTTGCTCTCGGACGGGGGCATTACCTGCCTCATTCCCTGTTCGGTAGCGAGAAATGAAGGGGCCGAGATCGTGATCGCAGTGGCAGTGGACAGGGGTATTTCTCATGGGACAAAGCTTCGCACCATCGTGGACATATATCACCGGGTGAGCGAGATCATGGGACAAAAGCTGAAGGACCTGGAGCTTTCCAGTGCTGATGTGGTAATAATACCTGAGATCGGTGACTTGCACTGGACGGACTTCTCCCAGGCCATGAACCTGGTCGAGGTTGGTGAAAGGGCTGCCACAGAAAAACTGACTGATATACGGCGCGCCATTTCTCCCCTCAGAAAATTGCTCGGATTCAGCCGAAAGTACTGATCCCGCCTGAGAAAAATGTTGACAGCCACCCAACGGATTATCTATCAGGATAATGACAAGCTGACACGGGACTTTTCTAGACACTATTGTTGGAACGGAGTAGTCACATGAAAGGGACCGGTATCCTTGATCCAGGGTTGTTCAGGCCAGAGGCAGTTGATCCTGAAACCTTGACTTTCAACAAGAGGCTCGAAGCCATCTTTGCAGCCATGCCCCCACCCCACAAGATGACACCCCGGAGGCTCCGCGAGGAAAGCGAATCAGGCAGGGGATGGATGGGACCTGTAAAGCGGCTCAAGAAAGCCAGGGACAGGACAGTGCGACATCAGGGCCGTGAAGTCTCCGTCCGGGTTGTTGTTCCTGAAGACCCTAGGGCTGTTTATCTTCACATGCATGGTGGTGGTTTTGTGCTCATGCGTCCCTATCATTTTGACCAGATTCTGGTCAAGACGGCGAAAAAGTGCCGTGTGGCAGTCGTCAGCGTCGATTACCGACTGGCACCGGAAAATCCCTATCCCGCAGCCCCCGACGATTGTGAGGCGGTGGCCCTGTGGCTCGCTGAAAGAGCAAAGACAGAATTCGGCACGGACCGGATCCTGGTGGGAGGAGAGTCTGCCGGAGCCAACCTGGCTGTAGTAACCCTCCTCAGGATGAGAGACAGACACGGATTCAAGGGTTTTTGCGGTGCGAACCTGGTTTACGGGTGTTTCGATATTTCCATGACCCCGAGCCAGCGGAACTGGGGGGAACGAAATCTGATCGTATCCACCCCTATGATAGAATGGTTCAACAACCATTACATACCCCACGTCGAAAAGAGACGAGACCCTGATGTCTCTCCCCTTTACGGCGAGCTGTCAGACATGCCCCCGGCACTCTTCACGGTGGGGACCCTTGATCCCCTGCTGGATGACTCCCTGTTCATGCACGCAAGGTGGGTAGCCGCGGGGAACCAGTCGGAGCTTGCGGTCTACCCCGGAGGGAGCCATGTGTTCAACATGTTTCCCATCAGGATTGCAAGGGAAGCGAATGAACGTATCTACGGCTTTATCTCCAGGATGGCGGAGCACTGACTCCTGAAGGGGCGTGGCAATTAGCAGAATCGGAGGAATTATTTGACCCGGGAACACACTATAGCAATCCTTGGGACCTTTGACTCAAAGGGAGAAGAGCACCTCTTTCTCAAGGAACGAATCGAGAAGAGGGGCCTCGGTACCCTTACCATTAACCTGGGGACCAAAGCCCCCCCGGCCTTTCGCCCTGACTATGACCTCTTTCCACTGATAAAAGCCCAGGGCGATGATGTGTCGCACAACCGGGACAGGGCTATAGGATGGATTTCCAGGGAAGCACAGAAGCTGATCCTGGGACTCTATGAAAGAGGCCTGATCCACGGCGTCATATGTGCGGGAGGAGGAACTGGCACCCATTTGGGAACGAATGTTATGCGTGCCCTTCCCCTTGGCGTGCCTAAGGTGATGGTGTCCACAGTGGCCTCTCGGGACATGAAAATGACCGTGGGAACCAGGGACATTACGATGATCCATAGTGTGGTGGACGTGCTCGGGGTAAACAGTATACTGGGTAGGATACTCGACCAGGCCGCAGGGGCCGTGTGCGGGATGGTCCAAGCCCAATGGAAGAAAAGGGATCAAAGGAGGCGCATAGCCTTGACCTTTTTCGGATTCATCACAGACGCTGCCATGCATGTAAAGGGATACCTCGAACGGCTTGGGTACGAGGTCATCGCCTTTCACGCCAATGGCACCGGTGGGATGGCAATGGAGGAAATGGCAAGGGATGGATACTTCACCGGTGTGCTCGATCTTGCCCTTCATGAGCTGGCAGATGATCTAATGGGGGGGTATTGCAAGGGGATCGGACCGGAAAGATTGATGGGCCCGGAAACCACGACCATACCTCGTCTCGTCGTGCCCGGCGGACTGGATTGTGCAGTGCTGGAGTTTACCCAGGGGAATATCCCAGAGGAGTACAGGGACCGCAAGATCTTCTTCTATGATTTTCGATCCGCCATACGGCTCACCAAAGAGGAAACACTCCTTATCGCGGATCGAGTGGCAGAGAAACTAAACGACGATCCTTTCCACGTCAAGGTCCTGATCCCAAGACGGGGTTGGTCAGAGGCCGACCATGAATCAGGCCCCCTTTGGGACCCTTCGGTCAGCCGTGCCTTTGTTGACGAACTCAGAAAGGCCCTGGACGATCGAATAGAGATAAAGGAGATAGATCTCCACATAAACGACCAGGCCTTTGCGCAGGAAGCGGCAAGAACCATGCACGAGATGGTGCAATCAGGGCGGACCTGAGCCCTTCACGGAAGCACTGATGGGTTTCTGTCCAAACGGAGGGAGCCTGCGTCAAAGGCTGGGAGCTTGTGTAAAGGCCAGAGCCACTCTGCCCTGACACACCATGAGAGTGACTCTGGCCATCCAGGTGCCCAAGCAGGATTCACGTCAGATCAGGGGCGTATAGATGGCGCTCTTCATGATGCTGTAACGCATGGTAAGATCTCCTATCAAGACACAGAGGAACCTTATGAAGAGGGTACCGCCGCCCAGGTTCTCGGCTCCGCCCGACCAGAAGGCAATTGTGATTATCAAAGGAATAATAATACCTATGAGGACCACACCCAAATAGAAGCGCAGGGCTGAATCCCCCACCAAGAGCCTCTTAACGGACTCCTTGGCGGTATCATTGGAATGGTAGGTCCCCCACAGATACATTGCCAATATGGCTGCATAGCCGATCAGGGACCACCGGGACCAGGCCTCGGCCAAGTAAAGCTCGTGACCTGCAATTTTCATCATCAGTTCAGATGTCTGGGCCCCGACCCAGATCCCTGATGCCAGGGAAAGGGGAATGATCATGGATGAATTCCAGAGGGGCAAGGCCCTCACCACGTTCATCGTCAGGAAACCGTGTGTGATGATGAGCACCGAGAGTATCCCCATGACGGTCTTGATGGCTGTGCCCTCTCCCGTCCAGGAGAGTCCCTTGAAGACGACGGGGAGGATCTGGAAAAAGCCTATTACCGCAAAAAGCAAGATGACCCAAAGGCCCCGGGAGAGCTCCGAGGTCACAGGCTTGAGGAGTATTCTCCAGGCCCGCATGGGGTGGCCCAGGAATCCCATGTGGATCACGCCTCCGAGCACCAGGGTTACAAGCCATCCGACAAGCCACCCAGCCTTCAGGTTCAGGAAAAGGGAGACAAAATAGATCCCTGCTCCTATCTCCGAAAAGAAGAAGGCCAGACATAGCAGGACCCCTTGTCCCTCAATCCACTCCTTCTGGGGGGTATACTTCACCATCCATTCGTATTCCATCAATCTTGCCCTTTTCATATCCCTCGCTCTCCTGTTGTCAGTTTAGGTGTTCAACCTGTTGTTGCAAAGAATATCTCATTCTGCTCCAGGGGTCAACATTCTATCTCTTGACTGCCCCGCAAAACCCCGTCCCTATTCCTCTGCCTTGTAAACCTTGACGGCTACCGATGTTTCTATATTGCCAGTAACCGGATCATAATGCCTCAAATAGGTGGGCAGTATCTTACAAAAGTTGCTCCCCTTGCCCTTGGCAATGGGCCTCATATCCGCCCACAGGCCTCCCTGGCCGGCAATGCCCACGGTCTTGGGATGTTGACCTTCCATGGTCTTGATGCTCCCTTTTTCCTTTGCTCCATAGCGGTTCTCAACCCACACCAGGTCACCGTCTTCCAACCCCCTCTTCCTTGCAACGTCTGTATTCATTGTCACTGTGTAGGTGTAAGGGCAGAGCTTGCTCACCTCGTCTATCATCGGATTCTCGAAGGTGGTATTGTTGGTGTGCAGGACGTCTCTGTAGGAGAAGGCGATCAGGTCATATTCTCCATCCAGCTCCTCATAGGTGGTGGGTTCGAACCAGCTCGCGTTAGGGGTATACTGCTCGTACTCCAGGTCCAGGTCAACCTCTTTACAGATCCTTTCCACCTCGTTCCTCGCATGGATCAAGAATTCCATGTAAAGGGGAACCCTGGAGTTGATTTCCCATCTCCAGTATACGTCTTCTATGGGCTTGTGCCATGTCGCATAGCCCTGCTGCTTGACCTTTTCGGCATCGTCACCGTAAACCCACTTGAGCACCCTTTCGCCCATCTCGGCCCACGTAGGCTGTTCTCCGGGTTTGAACTTCAGCTCTTCATCTTCTATTCCGTAGTACTGGTTGATAATCTCGTTATACTTGTCTCTGAAACCGACCCTGTTTGCAACTTCGAGGTAGACATCCATGAAGAACCTGCATTCCCCCACCG